>CALKYK010000535.1 GCA_938003715.1 uncultured Gammaproteobacteria bacterium | reverse complement strand
GAATCGACCATCACGCTGCTCGTGGCGGGTTCGGTCAGCCGCACACTGTTCGACCGCTACCGAATCTAGCGCGAAAAACTCGCGTACCTGATCGACGCGACGTCGGCGCCCGTCTGCGTGATGATCCCGCTGAATGCCTGGGGCGCGGTGATCATCGGCCTGGTCGCGGCAACTGGCGTCGAAAACCCGCTGGAGACGTTCATCGCGGCAATTCCGTACAACTTCTACGCGATCGTCGCGATCATCCTGTCGCTGGTCGTGATCCTGAAGAACATCGACCTGGGCCCGATGAAAAAGGCGGAACAGCGCACCGCGGACGGCCAGGTGCTGTGGCCCGACGCAACGCCGATGATCGACGTCTCGGCGGAACAGGTCGACGACCCGCCCGGCGAGGTGCCGTCGGCGCTGCTGATGGTGCTGCCGATCAGCGCGATGATCCTGACGATGCCCGTCGCGCTGTACCTGACCGGCGACGGCAACATCATCGAGGGGTCCGGTTCGGTGTCGGTACTCTGGGCGGTCATCGTCGCGGTGCTGGTCGCCTGGACGATGATCCTGGGCAAGAAGCAAAGCTCGGTGAACGAGCTGATGCGGGTGTTCATGAAGGGCGCCGGGGGGCTGTTGCCGATCGCGACGATCCTGCTGTTTGCGCTGGCGCTGGGTGACGTCGCGATCGAACTCGGCACCGGCATCTACGTCGCGAACGCGGTTGGCGACACAATCCCGGCGCCGCTGCTCGCGCCGCTGGTATTCCTCGTCTCCGCATTCATCGCGTTCTCGGTCGGCTCGAGTTGGGGCACGTTCGCGATCATGATCCCGATTGCGATCCCGATCGCGACGACGCTCGGGCTGTCGGTGCCGCTACTGCTCGGCGCCGCGATTTCAGGCGCCATCTTCGGTGACCACGCATCACCGATCTCAGACACGACGGTTGTCGCGTCGATGGCTTCGGCGACCGATCACATCGACCACGTGCGCACGCAGCTGCCGTACGCGCTGACCGCGGCCGCGATCGCGAGCGCGTTCTTCTTTATTGCGGGACTGTTCTAGAGCACCCCGTCGAAGCAGTACGCCACCGGGCCCGTCATCGTTGCGAAGCCGCTGTCGTCGATGTCGATCGTGACCGCCCCCGCCGGCATGCGGACCGTCATCTGCCGCCGGTCCGTCAGCCCGCGCGCAAGCGCGGCGAACGCCGCGACGCAGGCGCCGCTGCCGCAGGCCGTCGTCAGTCCCGCCCCGCGTTCGTAGACCGACAGCCGCAGATTCCCCTCGTCGAGCAATTGCGCCACCCCGACGTTCACCTGTTCGGGAAACAGCGGCAGTTTCTGGATTACGGCGCCGTGCTTTGCAACGTCGACCGAATCGAGGTCGTCGACGAAATCGACGACGTGCGGGTTGCCGATGTTGAGCGCCACGCCGTCGGCGAGCGGTCCGTCGCCGGCGTCGAGGTGGCAGGTGTCGCGGGCTTCGGCGAGCGGCACGTCCTGCCAGTCCATGCTGACGCGGCCCATGCCGCAGCTGACGAGCAAATCACCGGCGCGGCGACAGGCGAGGTTTCCGGCCAGCGTTGCGATCACCAGCTTGTCCGCTTCCTGTTCCTCGAGCAACAGCCATGCGACGCAGCGCGTCGCGTTGCCGCAGGCCTCGGCCTCGCGGCCGTCAACGTTGTAGATGCGCATGAACGCGGCATGGTCCTCTCCCTGCGGCGGCTCGATGACGATGAGCTGGTCGGCGCCGACGCCTGTGCGCACGTTGCAGATGCGCGCGATCTCCTCGTCCGCGGGTCGAAACGGCGCACTGCGCGCATCGACGATGACGAAATGATTCTCGAGCCCGTGCATCTTGATAAACGGGCGGTCGTGGCGCGGTGTCGGTCGCAGTGCCATGGCGCTGCAGTATAGCGGCGCCGGCGCTTTGCGCCGCATGCCGTGCCCGGTTACATTGTGGCGGCGAAGCCGGCAACGAGTAACGCCATGACCGAAGAGCTGTTCCGCGACGATTCCTACCTCAAATCCTGCGAGGCGACCGTGGTTGCGGTCGACGACGACGGCGTCGTGCTCAACCGCACCGTGTTCTACCCGATGGGCGGCGGGCAGCCGGGCGACACCGGCGAGCTGCGCTGGGACGGCGGGTTGGCGAAGGTCGCGGATACCCGCTACGGCGAAGGCGGCACGATCCTGCACGTGCTCGGGGAAGGCGCGGCGGCGCCGGCTGCCGGTACGAGAGTCGAGGCGGC
>CALKYK010000534.1 GCA_938003715.1 uncultured Gammaproteobacteria bacterium | reverse complement strand
TCCGGCTGCGTCGCGTTGACGCCGACGAGGTCGAACGGCTGCTCCCAGCTGCCGCCCGGTCCGCCCGGTTCGAGCCCGATGTCGGCCATACGGCCGGCGAGATAATCCCTTGCCGCTTCGTCGCCGCGCGAGCCCGGCCCACGGCCTTCATATTTGTCGTCTGACAGCTCGATGATTTCCGCACGCATGAAATCCGCGGTGATGTGCGCCGCCGCGGCTTCTGCGGCCACCGTGCCGCCGGCGGCGGGTGCCGCGGCGTCGTCGGCCGGCGCCTGGTCCGTGCCGCACGCCGGCAGCGTTGCCAGCAGCGCGAATGCGACCGTGAATTCAAACAGTTTTCTCATCATTTTCCCCGTCGGCGCCGGCTGCCTGCGGCACCCGATTCAGTTTGCCTGCTTCGAGATCAGAATATTTCGGCGAGAAACAGCTGCAGGTTCTGCCACGACCGTTTGTCCGCCTCGGCACTATAGACCGTGCCGAGGTCCGGATGGTTCGCCACCGGGTTCGTGAAGGCGTGCTGCGTGTTTCCGTACGCGTGGATCTGCCAGTCGGCGCCCATCGACGTCAGCTCCTCCGCCAGCGCCAGCACCTGGTCCGGCGGCACCATCGGGTCGTCCCAGCCGTGCATCACCAGGATCTTCGCACTGATGCTGTTGTCGTCGCAGTTGCCGGGGCTGCCGAACAGTCCGTGGAAACTGGCAACGCCGGCGAGTTCGGCACCGGTGCGGGCGAGATCGAGCACGCACAGGCCACCGAAGCAGAATCCCATCGCGGCGACGCGCGAATCGTCGACTTCCTTTTGCTTGCGCATCTGCTGCAGCGACAGCTGCATGCGTTTTTGTATTTTTTCGCGGTCATCCAGGAACGGCTGCATCATGGCTCCGTTTTCCTCAGGGCTATTGCCGCGGACGCCTTTCCCGTACAGGTCGAGCGCAAACCCGACTTAGCCGAGGTCGGCCAGCTGCTCGGCCTTTTTTTCCTCGACTTCGCCGCGCCCGCCCCACGCATGCGAAACCAGGACTCCGGGTCGCGGCTTGTCCCCGGCATCGTCCCATGCCATGTAGGATTCGAGCACGATGTCCCCGTCCCGGTACTCGATGCTCCGTGTCTGGATCGCCAAGTCGCTGAACCTCCCCTGCCGTCGCCCATGGTAGCCAATTTCTTAACGGCTCGAAATCGGCGCCGGTGCAATCGATGTGATCAGCGCATCGATCAGCCGCGACGAACGACCAGAATATCGACCCGGCCGTCAGGCCCGATGTACCAGGACGCGAGCGTGCTGGTGACGCTGACGATCAGCCAGCCGAACAGTGCGGCCCAGAAACCTGAAACGGCGAATCCCGGCAACAGCGCCGCGACGAGACCGAACATGGCCGCGTTGAGCACCAGCAGGAACAGCCCCAGGGTCACGATCGTGAGCGGCAGCGTGAGCAGGAACGCGAGCGGCCGCACAACGGCATTGACCAGCCCCATCAGCACCGCAGCGAGAATGAACGTGCCGACGCCGCTGATCGCCACACCGGGAAGAATCGCGGACGCCAGGTACAGTCCGAGCATGTAGATCAGGGTACGCAGCACGAATCCCTGCATCGGTCAGCCTCCGTAGTCCTGCCGGTTCAGTGCGTCAGCGTGGCGGCGTCGAATGTTTCCAGCCAGCGGCTCGCCTGTCGTTCGGCCTTGCGGACGTCGGCGCGGCCCATGCCGCGCGCGGCGATGTCGCGGTTGTCTCTGGCGTCGTCGTTACCCAGCTCGGCCGCAATGAGGAACCACATGTACGCTTCGGTCCGATCCCTGCCGGTCCCTTCGCCGGTGTAGTACCTGGCGCCCAGGTTGTTCTGCGCGATCGCATTGCCCTGCTCGGCGGCCAGGCGATACCAGCGAATCGCCTCGGCATCGTTTTCCTCGATGCCCTCGCCGGCGTCATACATCGCGCCGAGGTTGTTCTGCGCCAGCGCGTCGCCGTTCTCGGCCGCCTTGCGGTACCACGCGATCGCAGCGAGGTTGTCCTCTTCAACGCCGATGCCTTCGTCATACATCAGGCCGACCGCGTACTGGGCGTCCGGGAGTCCCTGCTCCGCCGCCTTGCGGTACCAGCCCAAAGCAAGCGCGTAATCCTTTGCCACGCCCTCGCCGTTTTCGAACATCAGACCGAGATTCAGCTGCGCCTCCGCATGTCCCTGCGAGGCCGCGGCGGTATACCAGCGAACGGCGTCAGCGTTGTTTTCCTCCACGCCCTCGCCGAGGTCGTACATGATGGCGAGATTGAACTGCGCGCGCGCATGGCCCTGCGTCGCTGCGCGCGTGTACCATTCGATCGCCGCGACGTCGTCTTCGACCACGCCGTCTCCTTCGTCGAACATCAGGGCGATCGCGTACTCCGCATCCGCATCGCCCTGTTCCGCCGCTTTCAGGTACCAGTCCATCGCCAGCGCATTGTCTTCGCGGACGCCCTGCCCGACGTCGTACAGGTAGGCCAGGTTGTACTGCGCCGGCGCATAGCCCTGATCGGCTGCCAGCTTGTACCAGCGCACCGCCGCGCCAAC
>CALKYK010000533.1 GCA_938003715.1 uncultured Gammaproteobacteria bacterium | reverse complement strand
TGCGTCATGTATACCCGCCCGCACCCCTTGTTCACCATCAACCCTAGGTTTTCGGCCAGCCGCGTGCCGTGGAAGTCGCCGTAGCGTATGGCAATGCGATATGGATCGATGCGTTTTGCCAGCTCACCGGAATCGACGCCGTCGACGACGAAGCTGATCGTCGGTACCCGCAGCGATTCGTCCGCGTCGGCGATGCCGACGATTCGGCAGTCGCTGCGTCGATCCAGGTACTCGATGAGCGGCGCGGCGATCTCGCTCTCGTGCAGAGCGATCTTGTCGAAGGCGTGTTCCAGGCACTGTCGCGGAGAGCCTTCCGCGCCGCAGCGCCGGCCGAGCGCCTCGAGATAGTCGACGATGCCGGTTGCGGAATAGGCGAGTTCGTAACTCGCGTTTCCGGGCTCGAGTTTCGCCGGAGTTTTTTCCTTGCCGTAGAAATAGTGATAGAGGTTGTCGAGCTCCAGCAGCAGCTCGTGGCGCCCGTAGAGCATCGCGTAGTGCGGACCGAACACCTTGTACAGGCTCAGGGCAAGGTAGTCGACGTCGAGTTTGCGTACATCGATGGCGCGATGCGGCGCGAACGCGACCGAGTCGACGCAAAGCCTGGCGCCGTGCGCGTGGACCACTGCCGCGATGTCGGCAATCGGGTTGATCGTGCCGAGGATGTTGGAGACGTGCGTGACCGCGACCAGCTTCGTACGCTTCGTCAGCATCGGTTGCAGCGCCGCCGGGTCCAGTGCGGCCGAGTCGCAGCTTGGCACCCAGGTTCGCACCTTGACGCCGAGCTTCTCGAGGCCGACCCAGGGGCCGATGTTCGACTCGTGATCGGCAACCGTCACGATGACCTCGTCCCCGCTTGCGAACTGCGACGCCATCGCGCGCGCGAGATTCTGCAGCGCCACGGTCGTCGACGGGGCGAACACGATTTCCTCCGCACGTGCCGCGTTGACGAAGGTCGCCATCGCTTCCCGGCCGGAATTCAGCGCGGCGGCAGCACGCTGCGAGACTTCGTAGGATCCGCCGGTCTGCACGTTGCTGTTGAACAGGAAGTCGTTCATCCGTTCGACCACGTTCGCAAGGATCTGCGTGCCGCCGGCGTTGTCGAAGAACGCCCAGCCGTTGTCCAGGCCCGGAAAGCGGCGGCGGACGAATTCCATGTCCCCGTCGGAAAACGTTCGCGCCGGCACGTTCAATGGCGCAGCACCGCGTCGAGGAACGCCTGCGTCCGCGCTTTCTGCGGCCGGTCGAACACCGCCTCAGGCGGCCCGGTCTCCACCACTTCGCCGGAATCCATGAAGACGACGCGGTCGGCGACCTGCCGCGCGAATCCCATCTCGTGAGTCACCACGATCATCGTGACACCGGAATGGGCGAGCGTGTTCATGACGTCCAGCACCTCGCCGACCATTTCCGGGTCGAGCGCCGAGGTCGGCTCGTCGAACAGCATGACCTTCGGCTCCATCGCCAGCGCGCGGGCGATGGCGACGCGCTGCTGCTGGCCGCCGGACAGCTGGTGCGGGTACTTGTCCGCCTGTGCTGCGATGCCGACCCGCTGCAGCAGCACATCGGCCTTGTTCGCGGCCGTTGCGGCGTCGAGTCCGCGGACGCGCTTCGGCGCCAGCGCGATGTTGTCGCGAATCGTCATGTGCGGGAACAGGTTGAAGGACTGGAATACCATGCCGACTTCGGCGCGGACGCTGGCGAGCTCCGGTCCGCGCTGGACGCGGATGCCGTCGACCACGATCTCGCCGGGCGGGTCGTAGGTTTCGAGCAGGTTGATGCAGCGGATCAGCGTCGATTTGCCCGAACCGGACGGCCCGATGACGCAGACGACCTCACCGGCGGCGACGTCCAGGCTGACTTCGTTAAGCGCGGTGAACGCGCCAAAGCGCTTGCTGACGCGACGTACGGAAACGATCGGAGTCGCGTCGCTCACGACGCAGCCTCGCGCCGGAACCGGTCTTCGAGGCGGCCTACCAGCAAGACCAGCGGCCACAGGATTGCGAGGTACATCAGCGCTGCGACGATCAGCGGCGTGGGATTCGCCTCCAGGGCCTGCGCCTGCGTCGCCTGCTTGAGGAGATCGGGCATCGCGACGACGGAGGCGAGCGCCGTGTCCTTGATGACGTTGATGCAGTTGCCGGTCAACGGCGGGATGACGATGCGAATCGCCTGCGGCAGGATCACGTCGCTCATCATGTGCCGGTAGCGGAGGCCCAGTGCCTGCGAGGCCTCGAACTGCCCGCGCGGGATCGCCTGGATGCCGGCACGAAAGATTTCAGCGGTATAGGCACCGGAGATCAGCGTCAGGGTCGTGGCCGCGGACATGAAGGGCGACAGCCGCAGCCCGACGAACGGCAGCGCGTAGTACACGACGATCAGCAGTACCAGGATCGGGATCGAGCGGAACACGTCGATGTAGATTCTCGCGAGTATGCGCAACGGCATTACGCCGTACAGCCGCAAGAGCGACACGAACAGGCCGAGCACGAGTCCGGCGACGATGCTGACCGCGCCCAGGGTCAGGGTCACGCGCAGGCCGGTCAGCAGCAGCGGCAGCGAGCTGACCAGTACCTCCCAGTTGAAAAAAGTTTCGACGAATCCCACGAACAGGCGGCGGTCTTCAGTGCGTCGGGGGCAGGTCCGTCACGCGCACCGTGGAACTCGTTGCCGCCGGCACCGTGCCGAACCACTTCTCGTGCAGCCCGGCGACGAATCCCTCGCGCTTGAGTTCGCTCAGTACCGCGTCGACGTCGGCGACAAGCGGATCGCCCTTGCGCAGCATCATCGAATAGCGTTCCCCGGTTTCGATGCGTTCGACCACCTTGAAATACGGCTTGTCGCGGATGAAATACTCGAGCGCGGGTATGTCGGAGATGTACCCGTCGATGCGCCCGGACTGGAGATCGAGCATGGCGGGCGCGAGCCCTTCGAAGCGCCGAATCTCCGCGAATCCGTACTTTTCCGCGTTCGCGGTGGTCCACATGTCGCCGGTGGAACCGGTATCGACGCCGATGATCTTGCCGCGCATGTCGGCGAGCCCGCCGGCGCTGCTCCGCGACGAGACCGTCAGCGACTGGGCGCTGTCGTAGTACGGCTGCGCGAACGCCACGGAGCGCAGGCGTTTATCGGTGATCGTGATCGAGGACAGGGCGACGTCGATGCGGCCGGACTGCACCGCCGAGAACAGGCCGTTGAAAGGGATGTTGAGAATCTCGACGTCACGGCCGAGGCGCTTGCCGACCTCGCGCACCAGGTCGATTTCGAAGCCGACGAACTGCCCCGAGGCGTCCTGGAATTCCCAGGGGACGTTGCCGATGTTGGCGCCGGCGACGAGTTCCGCGGCGTCGGCGCGCAGCAGTCCGAACAAGAAGATGGCGGCGACAGCCGCTCGCGATCCCGGTGATTTCACATTCCCCCCTCCCGGGCATTACACCACGACTGTCACGTGCAGACGAGGCCAGAGAAAAGGGGCCTTGCGGCCCCTCGTCTTGTGCGTCGGTCGGGCGGCTGGCTACAGCAGGCCTTCGAGCCCGTCCAGGTCGTTGATCACGCGCCAGTGACCGCCGGATTTTTCGACCCGGGTCTGCCACTGCTCGAGCCGCGCCAGGTATTCGCGGGGATCGACGTTGTCCGAACGCAGCTTCGTCACATTCAGCGCGACGACCTCGAAGCCGTCGAGGTCGAACTCGATGTCGCGGATGTAGCCGTCCTCGAGTTCTTCCTTCAGGTCGGAAAAGATCAGCACCGTCTTCGCCGCCGGCTTTTTCTCGTTCAGGAATTCCACCGCCTGCAGCAGGCCGCCGGTGATATCCGTGTACGGCGACGAGCTGGAGTCGTTGACGAACTCCCGGACCTGCTCGGCGAACAGGCGCTTCTGCCGGTTCATCGTGCTGGGGCGATCGTCGAACGTGATCTTCGCCACGATGTCCTTTTCACTGAAACTGCCGGTGTCGATTCGCGCCACGGCGAAAGAGTCGGTCGCGTCCAGCCGCGTCAGCGCGTAGCGGATGATCTGCTCGGCCTTGTCGATTTCCTCGCGGTAAGTGCCCGAAGTGTCGATCAGCATGTACACGCCGGTGTTTCGCGGGCCGCTGCCTCCGCCGCAGCTGACGAGCAGCGATGCAATGATCAGCAGTGCGATCCTGTTCATGATCAGGCCTCCCGCAGCTTGGTGCTGCCCGATCCCGACGCCGTCCCGTCCCTCGCGGACCACCACAGGGGAATGAACAGCGGCAGGTCGTAGATTTGTGTCACGAGGACACCGAAGTAGCGGCAACCGTTGCCGATCAGGCGCAGCAGCAGCGACAGGGCGCGCAGGGCGCCGATCGCGATCAGCCCGATCACGGTGCGCAGCGAGTGTACGAAGGTCTCCAGCGGGATCGCGACGAAGGTCAGCGCGAACGGCAGGATGAAGCCCATGCCCATCTGCGCGACGGTCGTGATCCACATGTACTCGTTCGTGGCCGTTGCGCCGGCGTCACCGCGCAGCAGCGCGCTCGTCGCCAGCTCGTCGTGCAGCAGCACTTCGCGCATGTACGCGAGGCCGGCCTCGACGCTTGCGAGCAGGAACAGAATCGTGAACGTGATCCAGATCATGCGAACGCGGGTCTTGTCGGGCAGTGCGCCGATGACCGGGAACAGGCGCGTGATGCGCAGCGATTCCATCAGGAACAGGCCCATGGAAATCTCGACCATGATGATGACGAGCGCCGCGATGTCCGCGGTGCGGAAGCCGCCGATCAGGCCGGTACCGCCGACCATCTCGGCCATCGGCCGGGCGATCAGCGAAAAGTTGATGGTTGCGCCGCCGATCGCGACGACGAGCACCAGTGCCGAGACGAAGAAGTACACGAGCGACGACGAAGACAGGATCGACACCGCGCGGTCCTCGCCCTTGACGATGTCCTCGTACTCCTGCATGTGCCGGTCGATCGCCACCGCCCGCCCCAGCAGGCTGTCGACGCTCTTGCCGACCTTGGCCAGTGCCTGTTCGATCTGCCGCCATTCGGGGCGCATCTTCTTCAGCAGCGCGTGGCGCGTCGCGCTGGCCTCGCGGTAGGCGATCATTGCCTCCTTGTGCGCCTTGACCAGCGACTTGTGGATGTCGGACAGCACGTTGCCGATGCCGACCCTCCCGTCCTTCGATTCGATGTTGGCAACCGCTTCGACGGCCTTGACCCAGCCGGGCGGATCGGGCGGCACGTCGACGGCGTCCTGGTGATCCTGTTCGATACGGCTGATCGATTCGCTAAGGTTGCGATGCAGCGAGGCGTAGTTGGCGAGGTCCTTGCGCACCGTTTCGTTGATGCGATCGAATTCGCGCTCGACGATGCGCTCCTTGGCCTCGCGGCCGGCTGCAAGCAACACCTCGCGATTGCGCGTGGCAAGATGCGATTCGGCTTTGCCGACAGACAGCGACGCGATGCGGAAGACACGGTGCAGTGCATGGCCGGTGGCCAGAATGAGGCGGTGCGCGGTGGGACGCGCGAAATAGAGCGCCGTGACGACGAGTACGATCCACAACAGCGCGGACAGTACCGGCCACGGTGTGATGCTCAGGAGGAAGTTCATGACGGTAACCCCGCTGTCTTGCATTTGATAAAGACCGGTGGCTTTGCGAACCGCTCTCGCGAGCGGCGTGCCTTTGTCGGCAGTCGTCCGGAGACTTTCACAGTCGAAAACGGGCTGTCAACGACAGTGGGCAATTACGAGAGGTGGGTCGTCGCCATAAAAAAAGCCCAAGAAAAAACAGCAGGTTCCGGTTCGACATAATCGTCGCAAAACGGCGACGGCGCGAAAATCGCCTGTCGATTGCGTAAACATGTTTTGAACATATGTCGACGCGGTCGACACGGCCGGATCAGGTCATGCCGGAAAAACTCATCCAGATGGCATACGCCGCTGCGACCAGCGTGATCAGCGCGGTGCCGCCGGCACCGATCGCGCGGCCGGGATGAGCCATGTTGTCCGGCTGCAGGCCGATCATGTGCGCGATTCTCGCCACGATCGTCAGGATGCCGATCGCATGCAGTGCCCAGGCGAAGCCGCCGTTGAGTTCGATCACCGCCATCAGGATCACGTCCCCGAAGCCCATCGCTTCGCGGCGGAGCACCCATCGCCCGATGATCCGCACGATCCACACCATCCCGCCGCCGACCACCAGCCCGGCCACACTCACCGCTAACCCGTGCCAATGCGGATGCGCGTCGATCCACGCCGGCACTCTCGGACCGGCCAGCAGCGGGTCCAGCCACGCGGGAAACAACCAGCTTCCGTAGCCGGTGACGTTGCGGACGACCTCCACATCCTGCAGCAGCCGGGGGTTCTGA
>CALKYK010000532.1 GCA_938003715.1 uncultured Gammaproteobacteria bacterium | reverse complement strand
CGTGCCGCTCAGTGATGGTGGTGGCCGTGCGGACCGTGCACGTGCCCGTGCGCGCTTTCCTCCCGGGTTGCAGCGCGAACGTCGGTCACCGTGCAGTTGAACACCAGCGCCTGGCCTGCGAGCGGATGGTTGCCGTCCACCACGACCTTGTCGTCGGCAACATCGGTCACTGTGTACACCAGGAACTCCTCCGAGCCTTCGCTCGCGCCCTCGAACTGCATGCCGACCGAGACGTTCGACGGAAAGCGCTCTCGCGGCTCCACGCGCACGAGCTGCTCGTCGTAGTCGCCGAAGGCGTCCTCGGGCTCGAGCCTGACCTCGCAGCGGTCGCCGACAGCACGGCCCTGCAATGCCTCCTCCACTCGAGGAAAGATTCCGGAAAATCCCCCATGCAGGTAGCTGATTGGCGCCGAAGTCCGCTCGATCAGCTTGCCGGAAGCATCTAACAGTTCGTAGTCGATCGACACGACGGTGTTTTCTTCAATGCGCATATCAACGCAGCTCCTTGACGAGTTTCAATACCTCGGCGGCGTGTCCCTTGGGCGCCACTCCGTACAGCGCGTGCCTGACCACGCCCTGCCTGTCGATCACGAAGGTCGAGCGCACGACGCAGCGCTTGGTTCCCTTGCCCTCGATCTGCTTGTCCTGCAGTACTCCGTAGCGTTCGGCCACCTCGCCGTCGGTATCGGCCAGTAGCTGCACCGTAATGCCGTGCTTGTCGCGGAACGAGCCGTGACTGAGGCAGTCATCGCGGCTGACGCCGAGAATCACCGTGTCGTGCTTCTGGTAGTCGTCCTGCAGCTCGCTGAACTCGATTGCCTCGAGCGTGCAGCCCGGGGTGTCGTCTTTCGGATAGAAGTACAGGACCACGTTTTGCGAGCGTCTGAAGCTCGACAGGCTGACCAGATTCATGTCGGCATCCGGCAGATCGAAAGCCGGCGCCACCTCTCCCGCTTGCACCATACTGGATTTGCACTCCGCGCGACCGAGTCATTCTAACCGAATTGTGTGGGGCGAAATTGCGTGCGGTGTTGCCAGCAACTCGCCGGCTATAATCCGCGCGTGCAGCACACGCTACTGGGCGGACTTTCACCGTCGGCATTCCTGCAACGCTACTGGCAGAAGCAGCCGCTGCTGGTGCGCGGCGCGCTGCCCGATTTCTGCGGACTGCTCGACCGGCGCCAGCTTTTCGAACTGGCGCGCCGCGAAGACTGCGAGAGCCGGCTGGTCGTGCGCACCGGCGGCTGGACCGTCGAGCACGGCCCGCTTTCCGCGCGTCGCCTGCGCAGTCTGCCGGCGCGGGGATGGACCCTGCTCGTGCAGGGCGTCGAGCGCCTGGTGCCGGCGGCGCGGCAGCTGCTCGCGCAGTTCTGCTTTCTGCCGCACGCCAGGCTCGACGACCTCATGGTGAGCTTCGCCCCGCCGGGCGGCGGCGTTGGGCC
>CALKYK010000531.1 GCA_938003715.1 uncultured Gammaproteobacteria bacterium | reverse complement strand
ACCCAGCCCCTCGATATCCAGCGCCCGGCGAGAGACGAAATGCTTCAGTGACTCGGCGCGTTGCGCGGAACAGAACAACCCTCCGGTACAGCGCAATACGGCCTCGTTCTCCTCGCGAGCAACCGCTGAGCCGCATACCGGGCACGCCGACGGTGCTTTCACCTTCCTGGTTCGCTTGGCGCGACGTTCCTTCAGAACTTTCACTACCTCGGGAATCACGTCGCCGGCCCGTCGAACGATGACGGTATCTCCCACCCGCACGTCCTTGCGGTGCAGCTCGTCCATGTTGTGCAAGGTCGCATTACTGACCGTGACGCCACCCACGAACACCGGTTCGAGCCGCGCCACGGGCGTCAGAGCCCCTGTCCTGCCCACCTGGAACTCGACGTCGCGAACCACCGTCAGCTCCTCCTGGGCAGGGAACTTGTGCGCAATCGCCCAGCGCGGCGCGCGTGAGACGAAGCCGAGTTCGCGCTGGTAGTCGAGCCGGTCCACCTTGTAGACGACACCGTCGATGTCGTAGCTCAGGCTGTCCCGGCGCCGGCCGATGCCGTCGTAGTACTCGAGGCAGCCTTCGATTCCCCTGACCACCTGGCGCTCCGGGCAAACCTTCAATCCCCACTCCTTCAACCGACCGACGATTGCGCTGTGGCGCGCCGGCAGCGAGCCCCCGTCGACCTGGCCGACCGAATACACGTAAATGTCGAGTGGACGCTCCGCAGTCAGGCGTGGATCGAGCTGTCGCAGGCTTCCAGCTGCGGCGTTGCGCGGATTCACGAACGTCTTCTCGCCCCGCGCAATTGCCGCCTCGTTGAAGGCCCGAAAACCCTCTCGGGGCATGAAAACCTCGCCACGCACCTCGAGCACGGTCGGGAAACCCTTGCCGCGCAGCCGCAGCGGGACGGATTCGATCGTCCGGACGTTGTGCGTGATGTCCTCACCCACACTGCCGTCTCCTCTTGTCGCACCACGGACGAGCACCCCGTCCTCGTACACCAGGCTCACCGCCGCGCCGTCCAGTTTCGGCTCCGCGGCGTAGTCGATCTCCGCGCCCTCCTCGAGATCCAGCCTCTCCAGCACGCGCCGGTGAAAATCCCGCAGCGACTCTTCGCTGAAGGCGTTATCGAGCGACAACATCGGCACAGCATGGCGGACGGTGCCGAAACCCGCGACCGGTTCCGCGCCGACCCGGCGGGTCGGCGAATCGTCGGTTACGAGCTCTCCGTGCGCGTCCTCGAGCGACTGCAACTCGCGCATCAACCGGTCGTACTCGGCATCCGGGATCTCCGGATCGTCCAGCACGTGATAACGGTAGTTGTGGTGGCGAATCTGCTCGCGCAGCGCGTCGACTCGTTTGCGGGTCGCGGCGGGAACAGGCATGGGAAATGCGGCCTCAGGCCACAACAGCGCTATGTTCGAACTGGATGATCTCTTCCCTGAGATAGCGTTCGCGCTGGATACTGAGCGTACTGCCACTCTCGTCGAGCAGCTCTGCATTCAACGACTGCGACAGCGCACGCGCAGCCACCATCATCAGATCGAAAGCCTGGGCGCCCTCGATCGGACCCGGCAATACCATGAACAGGCTGATACCGGGAATTTTCTGCCCCTTGATGTTGGCAAGGTCGAAACTGCCGGGCTCCACGAGACTTGCAGCGCTGAATATCACTTTGTCCTCGTCGCTGCCCTCGAAGCGATGGAAAATGCCGAACTTGCCGTGCCGCATGCCGATGCCTCTCAGGCTGAGCACCAGCTCGTCACCCGCAAATGCGTGATTCTTGCGGGCCACCAGGCGCAGGGTAACGATCTTCTGTTCTGCGGGCTCCTGTGCGGTCTCGCCGTCTGCGTCAGCTTCCGCAGCCGTGTCTACGTCCGCCTGCCCGGCAGTCAGAACGGGCTCCTTTCGCAGCACCGGGGGTTCCGGTTCGTCGCGGTCGGGTTGGCTACGCTGATAGCGCGTGTAGAGGTAGACGCCGGCAATGACGAACAGGCCGAAGACCAAGAGCAACCAGCGCAGACCGTCCATTACAAACCTCTGCCGTTATCGGTCTAACTTGCTGCCATTTTGACCGCCTCGTCAAGATCCACCGAAACCAGGCGCGATACGCCGGGCTCCTGCATCGTGACGCCGGTCAGCTGCCGGGCCATCTCCATGGTTACCTTGTTGTGCGTGATGAACACGAACTGCACAACGTCTGACATATCCTTGACGATCTCGCAATAACGGGCGACGTTGGCGTCGTCCAGCGGCGCGTCCACCTCGTCGAGCAGGCAGAACGGTGCCGGGTTCAGCTCGAAGATGGCGAACACCAGCGCGACCGCGGTCAACGCTTTCTCGCCGCCCGACAGCAGGTGAATAGTGCTGTTTCGTTTGCCCGGCGGGCGCGCCATCACCGTGACACCGGCCGACAACAGGTCGTCGCCGGTCAGCTCGAGATACGCGTGTCCGCCGCCGAACAGCTTCGGGAACAGGCGCTTGAAGCCGGCATCGATGTTGTCGAAGGTTTCCCTGAAGCGCGTTCTCGTTTCGCGATCGATCTTGCGAATGGCGCCCTCGAGCGTCGCAAGTGCCTTGTTCAGGTCATCGAGCTGTGCATCAAGATATTCCTTGCGCTCCGATTGCTCCTTGAACTCGTCGATGGCGGCCAGGTTGATCGGGCCGAGCCGCTCGATTCGGCGTCGCACCTTCTCGAGCTTCTCTTCCCAGTCACCTACAGCGGAAGAATCGTCCAGTCCGCCCAGCAGCTCGTCGAGATCGAAACCTGTTCGATCGAACTGCTCGGCCAGGCCCTCACGTCGGACTGAAATTTCCTGGGTGCTCATGCGCGCTTCATTGAGCGCGTTGCGTGCGTCGTCGACCGCCTGGTCGGCCTGCATTCGCTGCTGATCCAGGTCCCGCAGCCGCTGCTCGACGTCCTCGACGTGGCGGCGCGATTCGCCAAGTTCGCGCTCGACCTCGACCCGCACGGCCAGCTGCTCCTCCAGCCGCTTCTTGTTGTCGGTCATCGGCGCCTGGCTCAGCTCGAGCTGCCTGCGAATTTCGCCTTCGCGCTTGCGGAAATGTTCGAGCTGCGCCTGCATGCGCTCGAGGCTTTGTGCCGCCGAGTGTTTGCTCGAACGCCGCGTCTCGTGCTCGCGACCCAGCACGCCCGCGCTCGCATCTTTTTCGCGCCGGACTCGCAGCCCGGTTCGGCCGAGCACAGTGCTATGAAAAGATTGGTCAACAGGACCT
>CALKYK010000530.1 GCA_938003715.1 uncultured Gammaproteobacteria bacterium | reverse complement strand
CTGGTTCGGCGATTCGATCGCGCCGCACCAGCATCTCGAAATTGCGCGCATGCGCGCGCTGGAAGTCGAACGCCCGGTCGTTCGCGCGACGAACAACGGCGTCAGCGCCTTCATAGGCGCACGCGGCGAAATTCTCGCGTCCGGTCCGCAGTTCGAGCTCGTCATACTCACCCGCGCGGTACAGCCGCGCACGGGTCTGACTCCTTATGCACGCGCCGGCAACTGGCCGGTCGTCGGGGCCTGCCTTGCAGTGCTCGCCGCTGCCGGCTGGCGCCGCAGGCGAGAGACGACGCCAATTTCGATCGACTGATCGAATCAAAAGTAATTTAACTTATTGATTTAAATAAAATACAAATTGTTCTTGCCGTTTTTTCTATAGATCTATAGAATCCTGAGCATTCTCAACCGAGCAGGGAAGCCCATGCCCGTCGCCACCGAACACTATCGCGAACAGCGCCAGCAGGCGATTCGCTGCGCGGCGGCCGTGTTTGCGGAAAAAGGCTTTCACGGAGCAAGCACGCGCGACATCGCGGAGCGGCTCGGGATCAAGCAGGGCAGCCTGTACTACTACTTCAAGTCGAAGGAAGAAGCGCTCGGCGAGGTGTGCCTGTACGGCATCGCCGACTATGTCGAACGCATGAAATCGATCGCGGCGAGCGACCAGCCATTCGAGGCAAAACTGCTGGCGACTGTCACGTCGCACCTGACCGCCTATCGCGAAAGAAACGAGGCGCTCAAGGTGCACAATGACGAGCGCCTGTACCTGCCGGCAGAAAAACGTTCGAATCTGAAACGGCTCGGCAGCAATTATCGACAGATGCTCGAGGCGATATTCGAAGAGGGCGTCCGGGACGGAGCGTTGCGCAACTCGATCGACTGCCATTTCGCCGCGCAGGCCGTGATCGGCATCTGCAATGCCTGGGGCGACCTGATCGTTCGCGATCCCGACATCGATCTGGCCGACGTCATTCACAAATGCACCGATCTGCTCCTGAATGGGTTCCGCGAACGGCGTGCGGCGCAACGCAAACAAGAAACAGGGAAGAAGGAAAGAACAACATGGCAAAACAGGTAGCAACGAACGTCGTCTGGCAATCCGGCGACATCACGCGCGAGGACCGGTACCAGATCCTGCGTCAGAGGGGTGCGACGATCTGGTTCACAGGTCTGTCGGGCAGCGGCAAGAGCACGATCGCGGTCGCGCTGGAGAAAGCCCTGCACCGCATGGGCAAACTGTCGTACCGGCTGGATGGTGACAACGTGCGCCTGGGCATCAACAAGAACCTCGGCTTTTCGGCGGAGGACCGCAAGGAAAACATCCGCCGCATCGGCGAGGTCGCGAAACTGTTCGGCGACGCCGGCACAATTGCGCTGTCGAGCTTCATCAGTCCGTACAAGTCCGACCGCGACGAAGTGCGGGCGCTGCACGAGGCCGCCGACCTGACATTCGTCGAGGTCTTCGTCGACTGCTCGCTGATGGAGGCCGAGCGCCGCGACCCGAAAGGCCTGTACCAGAAGGCGCGACGAGGCGAAATCAAGAACTTCACCGGCATCGACGATCCGTATGAGCCACCGGTCAGTCCCGAAGTGCACCTCGACACCGAGACGCTGACTGTCGAGGAGGAGGTGGAGATCGTCATCGACTACCTGGTGACAAACGGCATCATTCAGCGCAGCCCGCGCACACGCGCCGACGACGTCGCGTCCGCCGCGACGGCCTGAGGTAATCGAACATGATCCAGCCGCACGGGGCGGACGCCCTGAACCCTCGCTTTGTCTCCGATGAGGCAACCAGAGCAGCTCTCATTGCGGAAGCAAATCAGTTGCCGTCCCTGGTGCTCAACTCGGCTGCAGCGGCCAATGCCGTAATGCTCGGTGCGGGCTACTTCACACCGCTCGACGGCTACATGAATCTCGACGACGCACTTTCGGTCTGCAGGGAAATGCGAACGACTGACGGCCTGTTCTGGCCGGTGCCGGTGCTGAACCTGGTGGACGACGTTGCTTCGATCGCAAACGCTGAACGTATCGCGCTGCGCGATCCGAATCGCGACGGCAACCCGGTACTCGCCGTGATGCACGTCCAGAGTATCGAAGTTGCGAGCGAGGCAATGCTCGACGAGATGACGCAGCAGATTTTCGGCACGCTCGATGCGGCGCACCCCGGCGTTGCCGTGTTCCGCAGCCTGGGGCGTCACGTCGTGTCGGGCCCGGTGCAGGTGCTCGACTACAGCTACTTCGCGACCGAGTTCGGCGACACGTTCAGGACGGCGATGGAGATCCGCGAAGCCATCGCCGCGCGCGGCTGGCGCCGCGTCGTCGCGTTCCAGACGCGAAACCCGATGCACCTCGCGCACGAAGAATTGTGCAAGATGGCGATGGAGCGCCTCGACGCGGACGGCGTCGTGATCCACATGCTGCTCGGCCGGGTCAAGCCCGGCGACGTGCCGGCTGCGGTTCGCGACGCCTGCATTCGACGCATGGTCGAGCTGTATTTCCCGGCCAACTCGGTGATCGTGTCGGGCTACGGGTTCGACATGCTGTATGCCGGGCCGCGCGAAGCGCTGCTGCATGCTGTATTTCGCCAGAACATGGGCGCTACTCACCTGATCGTCGGAAGAGACCATGCCGGCGTCGGCGACTATTACGGCCCGTTCGATGCGCAGGCAGTATTCGACACGCTGCCGGACGACGCGCTTGAAATCGAAATCTTTGCCGCCGACCACACGGCGTGGTCAAAGAAACTGAATCGGGTGGTGATGATGCGCGAAGCGCCGGACCACAGCGCCGACGATTTCGTGCTGCTGTCCGGCACCCGAGTTCGCGAGATGCTGGCCGACGGCATCCTGCCGCCCGCCGAGTTCGCACGCCCCGAGGTTGCGCAGATCCTCATCGAGCACTACCGCGCGAGCGCCTGAACGCGCATCGAGAACCGCTGCTGCGGAGAGTCCCGTAACCGGTTATCCTTCGGGCCTTTACGAGGCCCGAAAACGCGCATCCAACGATCATGTCGACCATCTACAAACCCGACAAAGTCGAGCAGGCTGCCCGCGACTACTGGGATCGCGAGCGCTGCTTCGAGGTCGACGAGGACAACGGCAGGGACAAGTTCTACTGCCTGACGATGTTCCCCTACCCCAGCGGACAGCTGCACATGGGGCACGTCAGGGTATTCACGATTTCCGACGTGATCGCGCGCTACCAGCGCATGCAGGGCCGGCACGTGCTGCAGCCGATGGGCTGGGACGCGTTCGGCATGCCGGCCGAGAACGCGGCCATCAAGCGCGGCGTGGCGCCGGCCAGGTGGACCTACGACAACATCGACTACATGCGCGGCCAGCTGAAGCGCCTCGGCTACGGCTACGACTGGCGGCGCGAGGTGACGACCTGCAGCCCCGAGTACTATCGCTGGGAGCAGTGGCTTTTTACGAGGCTGTTCGAGAAGGGCCTCGTTTACCGCAAGAACTCGATCGTCAACTGGGACCCGGTGGACCAGACCGTGCTGGCGAACGAGCAGGTCATCGACGGGCGCGGCTGGCGCTCGGACGCGCTCGTCGAGCGCCGCGAAATTCCGCAGTGGTTCATGAAGATCACGGCCTACGCCGACGAGCTGCTCGAGTGCCTGGACAAGCTGCCGGGCTGGCCGGACTCCGTCAAATCCATGCAGCGCAACTGGATCGGGCGTTCCGAAGGCATTGAACTCGACTTCGGCGTGGAGGGAGAGGATCAGGCGCTGACCGTATTCACGACCCGGCCGGACACGCTGATGGGCGTGACCTACATGGCCGTGGCAGCTGAGCACCCGCTGGCGCAAAAAGCCGCGGCCGGCGACAAGGCCATCGCTGCATTCATCGAGGAGTGCAAAAAGACGCACGCCGCCGAAGCGGCGATGGAGACGATGGAGAAAAAGGGCATGCCGCTCGGCATCTCGGCGATCCACCCGATCTCGGGCGAGCCGGTGCCGCTATGGGTCGCAAACTTCGTCCTGATGGGCTACGGCACCGGCGCGGTCATGGCCGTGCCCGGGCACGACGAGCGCGACTGGGAATTCGCGTCGACGCACGGGCTGCCGATCGTCCAGGTCATCGAACCCTCCGACGGGTCGGCAATCGACGTCCAGGACGCGCCGTACATGGAGTACGGACGGGTCGTCAATTCCGGTTTCATCGACGGCATGGACTACCGGCAGGCGTTCGATGCGGTCGCGGAGCGATTCGAAAGCGAGGACCGGGGCCGGCGCACGGTGAACTACCGCCTGCGCGACTGGGGTGTCTCCCGGCAACGCTACTGGGGCGCGCCGATCCCGATCGTCTATTGCGAAGACTGCGGCGCGGTGGCCGTGCCCGAGGACCAGCTGCCGGTGGTGCTGCCGGAAGACGTCGAATTCACCGGCGTCGGCTCGCCGCTCAGGGATATGCCCGAATTCTTCGAGACCGATTGTCCGAAGTGCGGCAGGGCGGCGCATCGCGAGACCGACACCTTCGATACCTTCGTCGAGTCCTCGTGGTACTTCTCGCGATACGCGAGCCCCGGATGCGATACGGCGATGGTCGACGAGCGGGAGGCGTACTGGATGCCGGTGGACCAGTACACCGGTGGCATCGAGCACGCGATCCTGCATCTCCTGTACGCGCGCTTCTACCAGAAGCTGATGCGGGACGAAGGCCTGTCGTCGGCGGACGAGCCGTTCACGAACCTGCTGACCCAGGGCATGGTGCTGAAAGACGGCGCCAAGATGTCCAAGAACAAGGGCAACACCGTCGACCCGCAGGAAATGATCGACCGCTTCGGTGCCGACACCGTGCGCCTGTTCATGATGTTCACCGCGCCGCCCGAGCAGGCGCTCGAATGGTCGGATGAGGGCGTGCAGGGGGCTTCCCGTTTTCTGAAAAGATTCTGGAACGCGGTGCAGTCCCACGCGGCAGGGAAAGAGCCGCCGCCGCTAGACGTCGACGCGCTCGACGACGGGCAGCGCGCGCTGCGGCGCAAGACGCACCAGACAATTGCCAAGGTGTCCGACGACATCGGTCGCCGCTACACGTTCAATACGGCGATCGCGGCAAGCATGGAATTGCTGAACGCCGTCAACCGCTTCGAAGACGACAGCCCGCAGTCGCAGGCGGTCGTGCGCGAGGCGCTGGAAGCCGTGGTACTGGTGCTGTCGCCGATCGTGCCGCACATATGCCACGAGCTATGGCACGTGCTCGGCCACGCGAGCGCACCGGTCGACGAGCCCTGGCCGGCGTTCGACGAGGCCGCGCTCGCGCAGGACATGATCGACATCGTCGTGCAGGTTAACGGCAAGCTGCGCGGCCGCATATCGGTTGCTGCCGATGCGGACCAGGACGAAATCTCGAAGCTCGCGCTCGAGGACGAGAACGTCAGGCGTTTCGTTGCGGACAAGGCAATCCGCAAGACGATCGTCGTTCCCGGCCGGCTGGTGAACGTGGTTGTCTAGGCCTGCGGCACTGATTTTCGTTGCGTTGCTCGTGGCCGGTTGCGGCTTCCAGCTGCGCGGCACCGCGACCGTGCCGCCGCAGATGGCGAAAACCTACATCCAGACCGAGGATCGCCACAGCCTCTTCTATCGCCGGCTGCGCCGCGGCCTGGAGGATGCCGGTGTCGAGGTCGTTGATTCGCCAAGCGAAGGCACGGCGACGTTTTCCATCCTCGCCGACGACACCGGGCAGCGCGTCCTGTCGGTTTCGGCGCGCAACGTGCCGCGAGAGTTCGAGGTCTACTACACGGTGCTGTATTCGGTGCTCAGCGGCGAAAATATTCTGATGGCGCCGCGCTCGCAGACGCTGACCCGCGATTACACCTGGGACGAGACGCTGGTCCTTGGCAAGGAAAAAGAGGAGGCACTGCTGCGCGAGGCGATCGCCGATGACCTCGTGCGCATCGTCGTCATCCAGCTCTCGTCGATCTGAGGCGATGGCCACCACGTCGTCATTCGCTTCGACGACGCAGCAAGTATTGCGCGTCGCCGACACCGGATTCGATGCGCTTGCCTCGCTGACGGCCCGCTTCGGCGCGACGCCAGAGGTCGTTTCCGACAACGAAAAAATTCCCGGCAGTTTCTGGGGCGAACCGGAAGCGGGTCTCATCGGCGCGCGAATTTACCTGCGGCCTGACACGCCGGTGCACTCGTTCCTGCATGAGCTCGCCCATTTCGTCTGCATGGATGGGTCGAGAAGGGCATCGCTCGACCGCGATGCCGGCGGTGACGACGCCGAGGAAGAAGCGGTCTGCTACCTGCAGCTGCTGCTCGCCGACGCGGTGCCCGGCGTCGGCCGCGAACGCGTGATGCGCGACATGGATGCGTGGGGATACAGTTTTCGTCACGGCAGCACGGCATCCTGGTTTGCCCGCGATGGCGCCGTGCCGCGGAGCTGGCTGCAACGGCACGGCATCATCGATTCCGGCGGGCGGCCGACCTATCGCCGCCGCGAGTCCCGACCACCCGCAAAATCAACGGCTTAGCCGGAGAGCAACCCCACCGGCTGGCGCTGCAACGGTGCACTCGGCACACTGTGAGGTTCCCGTCGTCCGGCACCTGCGCATGGCACCGATTCGCTACGTGTTCTATTTCCTGGGAATCGGCTTCGTGACCTGGCTTTTGGTGTCGCTGGAGTTGTCATCGCCCGGCAGCCTGAAGCTGCACGTGCCGCTCTATCCCGGTGACCCCCTGGGCACAAGCGAATTCTCACCGGTGGAGATGCTGCAGCCGGCGATCCTGCTTTTTTGCGGACTGCTCTATTCGTGGGTGGCGAAAAACTGTCCCGGGCAGCGGCCAATCGCTTTCCTGTTCGGCGGCATGGCGCTCGCGTTCATCATCCGCGAACTCGACTTTTTCTTCGATCGCTACGTCGCCGACAACTTCTGGCAGCTTCTGATGGGCATCGTCAGCTCACTGATCATCGTCTACACCTACCGCCAGCGGCGACGCTTTCGCATTGCCTGGCTCCGGTTGTGGCCGTCACCGGGACTGACGCTCCTGTTTGCCGGCGCAACGATCATCTTCGCCTATGCAATGCTGATCGGGCACGAGCCGCTTTGGATGGCGATCATGGGTGAGAGTTACCAGCGCGTGGTCAAGCTCGCCGCCGAGGAATTCATCGAACTGTCGGGGTACTACCTGTGGCTGATCGGCTCGATCGAATACACGTTCCAGGCGGCGGCGATCACGCGGCCGGAACCGCAGGCCGCCGTGGCAAAGCGGCGCGCCGGGCGGTTGCCCAAGTCCGAAGGTCGGTACTGAATTTGCGACGCTAAGGCGCGATCTGCGACGCTAAGGCGCGATCTGCGACGCTAAGGCGCGCGGCACACCGAGGGCAGGTAGGCGTCCGGGATTACGCCGCCCGACGCGCAGGTCCAGGTGACGGTACCGGGATTGGCCTGCGCGGTCATGGTGACCGTCTGACCGCTGATCTGCGCATTGGCGTCG
>CALKYK010000529.1 GCA_938003715.1 uncultured Gammaproteobacteria bacterium | reverse complement strand
CGGCTTGGTTCACCCAATCGGGGAACTCCGGCATTGTGAAATAGAGGTGGTCAATGTTCGGATAGGTCTCCAGGTACGCCCGCACTTTGGTGCGGACCAATTCTTGAAACAGCGGATCGTCAGGCGTCTGCTGCGGCCCGGGACCGATCACCAGCTTTTCCAGGCCGTGCGGTTCGGGCGCGCCGGGGAGCACCGCTGCAAACTCCTTGGGAAACTCCAACGGCGAAATGCTCAAACCGACGGTCATGCCCAAGCGATGCGCTTCGTCGATGGCCAGCGGTGTGACGAGCGGCATGACGTGCTTCTTGAAGTGCTTGCGCACGATCTTGCGCGACGCTTTGTCGATCTGGTCGTAACGGTCGATGTGGATGCCCGCCTCACGCAGGCATTCGAGCAGTTCCTGCTTGACGTACGCCCGGTCCGCCAGCGCTTCGGCGACGTGCTGCACGCACGCTTCGATCTGCTGCTGCGGGGTACGCCCGTCCACCGACATGATGTCGACGCGGGCGCCGACCTGCTGTTTCAGGCCGCCGATCCGCTTCATAAAGAACTCGTCGAGATTGGAATCGAAAATCGACAGGAACTTGACGCGTTCCAAAAGCGGATTCGTTTCCTTTTCCGCCTCGGCCAGAACACGGCGGTTGAACGCGAGCCAGGTGAGCTCCCGACTCAGGTACAGCTCCGGATCGTCCAGGTTCCAGGGAGAGGCTGCCTGTTGCGGTGGGTCGATGGGAGTAACGGTGGACACGTGTGCGCTCTGAAACCGGCCGGAATCAATCGAGACAAACTACCTTACGCGGCGCCAGCCGGCCCTGCAATGCGGGAAACCCCGATATCGGTGACCTGTCACAAAACGGACACGTAATGCCGAATCAATCGTCGCCTGGGGCTCGTCGTTCGCAGGAACGGCCGGGAACAGAAGTACTCGACGGACACAATCGGACGAGACTGCATCCGGCCTGTGCCGGGAACGGTGGTGGCCGTTTACGGTTACCGGAGATCGACGACAGTCCCTGTCGATACTGGCTCTTCTGTTGAATGCCGTGCGTCCGTCAGCGGACGAGAAACTTGCGACTATCGCGACGTACGCGTTCATAGAGGTCGCCGCGGATCGCCGCGATGGCATCGCGAAAATTCGGCTCGTCGCGGACTTTGTCGAAAAGCGCCGACTCCAGTACGCGTATCTCGATGCCGACCGGCGACGCGGCGTAGGCGGTGGCGGCCCAGAACAGCGCGTTTTCCGCATCGCCGCGAAGCGCATAGTCGACCGCGAGGTCCTCGTAGGTAATGACCTCGGTGTAGTCGGGTATGCGAACGTTCGATGCGCGAATATCGTCCAGCACCGTACGAATGATCGTGTCGGCCTCGGCGTCCCGACCGCTGGCCGCGAGACAGGATGCGCGCAGCACCCGGTGCGGTCCGAGCGGCAGCTCGGCACAATGTCGGGCGCGGCCGCCGAGAAGCAGCGCCCGCGCTTCGATCGCACGACCGCGAATGAGGCGCGGTTCCAGCGCGGTGGCAAGCTTCGCCGCCGCGATGGCCTCGTCGTAACGGCCGAGTGACAGCGACAGTTCGGCCAGCGCGATGTGACGGCCGGGCGCGAGAGGATCCAGGTCGACGGCACGCGCCGCCTCGGCGAGTGCTTCCGCGATCAGTCCCTGTTGTGCGAGTGACCGCGCCCGCCAGCTGGGAATGCTTGCGGCATTCGGCTGCAGGCTGGCCGCGCGTTCGAAGTCCGCCGCGACAGCATCCGCCGGCTGTCCGATCAGCGCGCCGAGATAGCCGCGGGCGGCGAACGCAGCGGCCAGGTTCGGATCGAGCGCCAGGGCGCGTTCGGACAATGCCAGCGAGCGGGCGGCCAGCTCGTAGCCGTCCAGGCCGACGTCGTAGCGATAGAAGATGGCGAGCGCGTACGCGGAGGCGAGATCGGCGTAGGCGGGCGCAAAGGTGGGATCCATCTCGATCGACTGCGAGAAAAAGCCGATCGCGTTGTTCAGGCCTGCCGCGGTACGCGTACCGAGCCAGCGCGTCCCGCTCAGGTACGCCTCCTGGCCCGGTCCGATGTCGGCGTGGCCGTTGCTGCGCGGCATCGGCAAACCGGGAATGACCCCGACGAGCCGGGCCGTCGCCGTTTCCGCAATGTCCTCCTGCAAGCCGGTCAGATCGTCAGCCGCTGCCGAAAATTCCTCGGTCCAGAGCTGCCGGTTCGTTTCCGCATCGATGTGCTGCAGCGTGATGCGCAGGCTGTCCGCGTCGCGTTGCACCGATCCGTCGATGATGTGGCGAACGCCCAGTGCGTTGCCGAGCTGCGGGAAACTCAGCGCCTGCCGGCTGATCGCCTGCACGGAGTGACGCGAGATGACCTTGAGCGGCGGTATGCGCGCGAGGTGCGTGATGATCTCTTCGGTGATACCCATGCCGAGAAGGTCGTACTCGGCGTCCCCGGTCAGGTTTTCGAGCGGCATAACCGCCACCGAATCGAGATACTGCACGCCGACGACGGGAGGCCCGTCGCGTCGTGCCACACCCATTTCGTAGAGCATCAGGCCGGTGACGGCAATCACGGCTGCGACCGCCAGGCCGGCGACGAAGGACCTCCACGGGCGACGGCCGGATGTGCCGTCGATCGATGAACGCGTTGTTGACAAGCAGTACCCCGGCGGCTGGCGTCACCTGAAG
>CALKYK010000528.1 GCA_938003715.1 uncultured Gammaproteobacteria bacterium | reverse complement strand
CGCGAAATAGACGGGATGATCGACGAGCTTCGTGCCGAAATCGGCGCGCTCCGTCGCGGCGGTGCGCGAATCGCGGCGTTTGCCGCCTCGGCAAAAGGCAACACGTTGCTCAACGCATGCGGGCTCGATGCGGCGACGATCGAATACATCGTCGACGACACGCCGGAAAAAATCGGCCGATTCTCGCCCGGCAACGGCATTCCGATCGTCGACCGGACCGCGCTCGCGGCCGATCCACCCGACTACCTGCTGATGCTGGCGTGGAATTTTGCCGCCGAGATCATCGACAATATGAGCGGATTCGACGGCCAATACATCATTCCCGTACCGTCATTCCGGGTTGTACGTTCATCGAGCGAGCTTGCATGAGCAAACGAACCGAAAAAGGCATCATCCTCGCCGGAGGCGCCGGTTCGCGCCTGCACCCGCTGACGCTGTCGGTCAGCAAGCAGCTGATGCCCGTCTACGACAAACCAATGATCTATTACCCGTTGTCGACCCTGATGTCGGCCGGCATTCGGCACGTGCTCGTGATCACGACGCCGGAAGACCAGCCAGCATTCCGCAAGCTGCTCGGCGACGGCAGCCAGTGGGGCATTCGCCTGGACTACGCGGAGCAGCCGAAACCGGAGGGGCTGGCGCAGGCGTTCATTATCGGCGAGTCGTTCATCGACGGCGCTTCGGTCGCGCTGATTCTCGGCGACAACATCTTCTACGGTCACGGCCTCGCAGAGCAGTTACGTTCTGCGGCCGGCGAGCCCGGTGTCGCTACCGTGTTCGCCTACCACGTCAACGATCCGCAGCGCTACGGTGTCGTCGAGTTCGACAGCAAGGGCCGGGCGCTGGGTATCGAGGAGAAGCCTGCGAAACCGCGCTCGAGTTACGCCGTCACCGGGCTGTACTTTTACGATTCACGTGTCGTCGAAATGGCGCAGGGCCTCAAGCCGTCAGCCAGGGGTGAACTGGAAATTACGGACATCAACAAGCTGTACCTCGAAGACGGCTCGCTGCGCGTCGAGGTGCTGGGCCGCGGTGCCGCGTGGCTCGACACCGGCACCCACGATTCCCTGCTCGAGGCCGCGCAGTTCGTGCAGATCATCGAGCACCGGCAGGGGCTCAAGATCTGCTGCCCCGAAGAAGTCGCCTACCAGCAGGGCTTCATCGACGTCGCACAGGTGGTGATGCTTGCCGACGGTCTCGGCAAGAGCGGCTACGGCGATTACCTGCGCAAAATGCTCGACGACACGACGTTCCAATGAAGTTCACGCCGACTGCCATTGCCGACGTCGTTGTCATCGACCCGGTCGTATTCGAGGACGCCCGCGGCTATTTCATGGATACCTGGCAGGTGAAGAAGTACCGCGAAGCCGGCATCGATGCGGCATTCGTGCAGCACAGCCAGAGTCGTTCCGCTCGGGGCACGCTGCGCGGATTGCACTACCAGGTCAATGAACCGCAGGGGAAGCTGATTCGGGTTTTGCAAGGCGAGGCGTTTGATGTCGCCGTCGACCTGCGCCGCTCCTCGCCCACGTTCGGCGGCTGGGTGGCAGAGACGCTTTCGGCCGGCAACCGTCGCCTGATCTGGGTCCCGCCGGGTTTCGCACACGGATTCTACGTGCTGTCCGACTACGCGGAATTCCAGTACTGCCTGACCGGTCACTATGCGCCGCAGCAAGAGCGCACGATCGCCTGGAACGACCCGGACATCGGCATCGAATGGCCAATTGGTGCCAGGGACAAACCGCTGCTGTCGGACAAGGATCGGCGCGGCGTGCCATTCAGGGAAGCTGAAACGTATGCATAGGCTGCTGGTGACCGGAGCGGCCGGGTTCATCGGCGCGAATTTTTGTCGCTACTGGGCGGGTCGGCATGGCGAGGACCGTATCGTTGCACTGGACGCGCTGACCTATGCCGGGAACCGGGCGAGTCTCGCCGCGCTCGAGGACAACCCGCGCTTTCGATTCGTGCACGGCGACATCGTCGACGAAGTCCTGGTCGGGCAACTGCTGCGGGAGGAGGAGATCGATACGATCGTCCACTTCGCGGCGGAGTCGCACGTCGACCGCTCCATCCACAATCCGGACGCTTTCATCCGAACCAACGTCGTCGGCACGCACAATCTGCTGCGAAAGGCACGAGAGGCCTGGCTGCAGCGGGACGACGCGCCGGCAATGCACCGTTTTCATCACGTGTCCACCGACGAGGTCTACGGCACGCTGGGCGAGGACGATCCGCCGTTCAGCGAGGAAACGCCGTACGCGCCGAACTCACCGTATGCCGCGAGCAAGGCGGCGTCGGACCATCTCGTCCGCGCCTATCACCATACGTACGGACTACACGTAACGACCAGCAACTGCTCGAACAACTACGGGCCCTACCAGTTCCCCGAAAAACTCATCCCGCTGATGATCGTCAATGCGCTGTCGGGCAAGAAGCTGCCCGTTTACGGCGACGGGTCCAATATCCGGGACTGGCTGTACGTCGAGGATCACTGCCGCGGCATCGAACTGGTCCTGACCGATGGCCGCGCCGGCGAGACTTACAATATCGGCGGCAACAACGAGTGCGCGAACATCGACATCGTCAAGCGCATCTGCACCGCAATCGACGCGGCGTTCGACGGCAGCGAGCGGCTGGCCAGGAACTTTCCGGATGCGCCACCGGCGAAGGGACGGTCCTGCGACTCGCTGATCACGTTCGTCCGCGACCGTCCGGGACACGACTGGCGCTATGCGATCGACGCCAGGAAGGCGCGCCGCGAGCTGGGCTATGCGCCACGCGAGGATTTTGCATCGGGCCTGGCGCGCACGCTGGCCTGGATGCTGGAAAACGATTCCTGGTGGCGCGCGGTCATGGACGGCAGCTACCGGCAGTGGATCAGCACGCACTACGACGCCTGAGCAATATTCGCCAGTGCCCGCTCGCTCCGCCAGGTCCGGCGGCCTATAGCGCCCGCGTAATATCGCAACAGGTTGCCGAACATGCGGCCGCGCACGCGCAGCGCCGGTACCCTGCGCAGCGTGAGGAGATCCGCCAGGGCGCCAATTGCAATCGGCGGCACGCGGGTCAGCACGATCATGCCGTGTGCTAGCAGGCCACGCAGGCCGTGGATGTAGCGGCTGACGTAGACATGCTTGGAAATGATCACTGCGCGTTTCGTCATCGCCTTCACGGCGACGTTGATGCGGCTGGACCCGCCATGGGCGTGAACGACGGACACGGACGGCGTGTACGCCACTTTCATGCCGCGGTCGGCGGCGCGCCGGCACAGGTCGGCGTCCTCCGCGTACATCCAGAAGTCCGCTGACCATCCGCCCAGCGACTCGAAGTCGCTGCGCCGGATCAACAGCACCGAGCCGGTGACCCAGTCGCAATAGACGAGTTCGCGGTGTTCCGCGTGCGGATCCGGAGATCGCCGCGGCGACAACAAGCGCGCCAGTGACTTCAGTGTGCGGCTCTGGTTCAGTGCGCCGGGAAACTCGTCGAACACTTTCTGAGCCCGTCCGCCGGTGTCGACCTGCCTGGGTGCCAGGATCGCGACGTCAGGGTGCGTGCTCATTTCGTTGAGCAGCGCCCGGATGTCGTCGACGGTGGCAACGACATCCGGGTTCATGAACAGCAGCCAGTCGCCGCCGGCTGTCGCAGCGCCGATGTTGGATCCGTAACCGAATCCCGAATTGGCCTCGTTCGCAATCATCCGCAGTCGCGGATAGGCGGATTCGAATTCCGCGAACGGACCGGGCTCGGATTCATTGTCGACGACAATGACTTCCCAGTCGTACGGCAGTCCGGGCAGCAGCGCATCAATAGCGGCCCGAAGGTGC
>CALKYK010000527.1 GCA_938003715.1 uncultured Gammaproteobacteria bacterium | reverse complement strand
GCGTTACAGGCACATGCGCATGCACACGGCGCTGCACCTGCTCGGCTCGGTACTCAGGTACGGCGTTACCGGCGGCAACATTTCCGAATCCAAAAGCCGGCTCGATTTCGACATGGAGGACACCGTCGACAAGGAGCAGGTGAACGGGGCGCTGGCGGCCCTGGTCGAGGCCGACCACCCGGTGCGCTGCCGCTGGATCACCGACGAGGAACTCGAGGCGCAGCCCGAGCTGGTGCGCACGATGTCCGTGCAGCCGCCGAAGGGCGCCGGACGCGTGCGACTGCTGGAAATCGAGGGCGTCGACCTGCAGCCCTGCGGCGGCACGCACCTGAAATCCACCGCCGAGGTCGGCAGAGTCACACTCGGCAAGGTAGAAAAGAAGGGGAAGAGAAATCGAAGGGTGTCGATCCTGCTTGACCAGTAAGAAATCCGCGAACCCGATATTGCTTTTTTCGACGTAATTGTGAAATGGGATAAATCGATTTTCTAACCGATCAAACTTAGCGTATTGGTCACTAGCTTCTACGGTTGGTATTCCGTCATGAGAAAAAATTATGGTTGGTGCGAGCCGCTTAGTGAGGCCACGATCAAAGAATTCTGGAACAATGGGATCCTCACCTTAGATACAAACGTATTACTCGACCTTTACCGATATCATGATGACACGCGATTAGCGCTAACATCCGCGCTTGGGCTTTTCCGCGACAGGATTTGGCTCTCACATCAAACTGCAGAGGAATTTTTTCGAAATCGAAAACGCGTAATTGTTTCCGCAAGCAATTCATTCGCGGATGCAAATCGACAGATCGATGACATTCGTTCTCGAATGGTTGCATCGGTAGAATCTTTAAAGGGAAATCGCATTATCCCGGATCAAATTGCGCACAATCTTAGCGACGAGATAGGCGAGGCGCTTTTGGGAGCTCAAAATGCTGTAAAGGCAGCCCAAGATTCTTATCCTAATTATCTGCGAGAAGATCCAATCTTGGAAGAATTATTCAAGTTGTTTGACAAAGCTATAGGCGACCCGTTTACCGAGAATGAGCAGGTTGATGCTGTTACCGAAGCAAAACGGCGGATTGATCATCAGATACCGCCGGGTTTTTTGGACGCCGACAAGTCTGGCGATCGAAGCTTCGGCGATTACTTCATGTGGCGACAGCTATTGGGTTTAGCGAGGAAAAAGAGAAAACCTATTATTTTTGTAACTTCCGAACGGAAAGAAGACTGGTGGGAAAAAGTTGCTGGTCGTTTTACGGGGCTGCACTTTGAGCTACAAAAAGAAATGTTTTTGGCGTCCGGGCACACCCTCCTGGCATATAGGACAGACCGGTTTCTTGAATTTGCCGCGAAGAATAGGGGAGAAGTAGCCGACGACAGCGCCGTTCAGGAAATACGTGAAGTCGCGAAAGCAAGAGCAGCCGCCCAACCAGCGGTTCGAAATGTTTCTCAAACCTCAGAGGTTGCTACTGATGAAATAAACCTCGGTACATTGCGTGCCAATGTAGGTCGAGATACCCATGGATTCACTTGCACAGGTCACTTCAATCCGAATCTAGCGAATCCGCCACTGGTCACCGTGCAAATTGTTGATTGTCCGATCGATCCCGCGAAAATTTTGGTGTCAGCAAGAACCGGAACTACGTTCGATTTCAACATTCATGTCCACCCTGAGACAAACGGTGACATATTGCCCGCTGGCGATTATGTATTCGAATACATAGCTGTTTCAAAGCACGTCATCGATCAAGATGATGACACAGAATCCTGATTACACGTAAATCAGTATAGATTTTCAATCGAACTATCTTCGTCAACAGTTGTTGAACAACCTTATCACCGCGATTGTAATAATCCTTAGTTGGCCGAATGCTTTGACGGATCCTGCGAATTTGTGTCAATCAGTTTAAGAAACGTACGAGTGAGATCAAACAATGAATGAACCGATGAACCGCCGCGACGTGCTGCGCGGCCTCGTTGCCGGCGCCGTCGGTGCCGCCCTCGCACCGCCCGTATTCGCCTCGCTCGGTCCGCCCGAGGGCATCGTGCACCTCGTCTACAACGAGAACCCGTACGGCCCGAGCCCGCGCGCGCTCGAGGCCGCCGCGAACGCGGCGAAGAACGGCGCCTACTACCCCGTACGCATCAACGGCATGCTGCGCGCGGCGATCGCGGAGAAAAACGGGCTCGACGTCGACCACGTCGTGATCTCGTCCGGATCGAACGAGGCACTGCAGGCGGCGGCCGTCGCCTGGGGGCGTTACGGCAGGATCGTGATGCCGGGCCTGACCTACACCGATCACGTCAACTACGCGAAACGCCAGGGCGTCGAGTTCGTCACGGTGCCACTCAAGGCCGACCTCGGCATCGATCTCGACCGCATGGCAGCCACGGTCGACAACTCCACCAGCATCGTCTACGTCTGCAACCCGAACAACCCGACCGGGCGTACGCTGGACGGCGACACGCTGCGCAACTTCTGTCGCGAAGTGAGCAGGGAAGCCGCCGTGATCGTCGACGAGGCGTACAACGAACTCACCGACCGGTCCGATTACACGTCGATGCTCGACCTCGTGCGCGAGGGAGAAAACGTCATCGTCATGCGCACGTTTTCGAAAATCTTCGGCATGGCCGGTATGCGCGTCGGCTACGCGATGGCGCGACCGGATCTCGTCGGCGTCATCGGAGACAACCTGATGGCGTGGCAGAACGGCGTCGGCATGGCGGCGGCTCTGGCGAGCTACACGGATGACGAATTCATTCGCTACTCGCGCGGCAAGGTGATCGAGGGGCGCGAAATGGTCAACGCGACGTTTCGCAAAAACGGCATCGAGCCGGTAGCGTCGCAGACGAACTTCGTGTTTGCCGACCTGGGCCGCGACGCCGATGCGTTTCGTGACCGGATGCTGGCGCGCAACGTGCGCATCCGCGGCGGCTACGACGGCTACGGCACCTATACCCGCGTCAGCATGGGCCGGCTCGAAGACCTGGAAATCTTCGACCGCGTCTTCACCGAGACCTACAACGCATAAAAAAACCCGGCGCGTTGTCGCGCCGGGTTTTTTGGTTCCTGGTAGCGAGTCAGTCCGCGCTGACGGCGGCTAGGTAACGGCTCGCCTCCTCAAGCATCGGCACTTCGCGGTCCTGCCAGACCTCGGCGAGCTTCTGGTACTGCTCCTTCGCCTTGTCCTCGTTGCCGAGCGCCGCGTACGAGCGGGCCAGACCGAGCAGCGACAGTGGCCGGTTCGGTGTGCGTGCAAGCGACGTCGCGAACTGTTTCACGGCTGCGTCGGCCCTGTTCGCCTGCAGCAGCGCCTCGCCGTACAGCTCGTGGATCGGCTTGATCGGGTTCGGCGCACCGTTCGGCGGCCGCATCGTCTCGGCGATCTCGACGCCCTTCTTCAGCATGTCGAGACCCTTGTCCGTCTCTCCTTCCGCGATCGCAAGCAGCCCGGCGACCGACAGGTGCATGATCTGAACCGGCTTCGCGGTCTGCGCGTAGTACGAACGGTCGTCGTTGTTCAGCGCTGCGGCTTTCGCAGCCAGCGAATCGGCTGCCTGGCGGGCAACGTCCAGCTCGCCGAGGTGCACGGCGCTGATCCCCGTGGCGAGCAGCTCGGTGTCGAAGGAGTCGTCGGTAACAGGCTTGATCTTCCATTGCTGCGTCTCGAGCACCATGCGTGCCTTCACGCGCGGCAACGTCTCGATGATGCGCTGCTGATCGGGGTTCTTCTCGACGATTTTCTCCATGCGGCCGATCCACATCTCCGCGCGCTCGTAGTCGCCGAGCTGCAGGTCGCCGTACTGGCCCCAGTCGAGTGCGTGGGTCATGTCGCCGGCCATGTCGCCCGGCTCCCACAGTTCCATTGCGACGTCGTAGGCGTCCTGGTTGGAGGCGGATACGCCCTTCCACATGCCGTGCTGGATGAAGATGTGCGTCGGCATGTGCCGCGCGTGCGAGACGGCGGGCGCGATGTCGTCAAAGACATAGGCCGCGGGCAGCGCGAGCGGCGCGTGCACCGGGTCGTCGAACGCGTGAATCGTGTAGTGCACGGCGCCGGGGTGGCGCGGGTTGCGCTTCGTCAGGTCCATCGCGATCGCGCCGGCGAGCACGTTTTGCCGGTGCCCTTCGCCGGCCGGACCGGCAGACATCAACAATGACAGCGCGTAATAGGCGGCGACCTCTTCGTCCTTCGGATATTTCTCGTAAAGGTCGCGCATCGCGTGCATGTACGCGGTGCGTCGCTCGAGCGTGTCGCCCTCGCCGAAGAACAGCGCGTCGACGGCGCGAATGAAGCCCTTCTCGCGGTCGGTCGGCGCACTGGCGATACGTTCGGCGCTGGTCTTGCCGAGTTTCATCAGGACTTCTTTCGGCGTGTCCGGATCCCACTCCGCGATCAGCGGATGGTTGTAGGTGAGCGATTCACCCCAGTAGGCCATCGCGAAATCCGGGTCGGCCTTTTGCGCGAGCTGGAACTCGGTGCGCGCCTGCTTCCAGCCGAAGCTGTGCAGGATGGCAACGCCGCGCAGGAAGTGTTCCTGCGCCTCGCCGCTCGCCGAGGTCGGGAACTTGATCGTGCCGACGTCTTCCATTTCGGCGGCAGAGACGCCGAGCGGCAGGACGAGACAGCACAGGAAAATAATGACGCGTTTCATCGGGACCCCCCAATAGAGTGTTTTGACAGGCGTTTTTCGGTAGCCCGACAGGATACGCCCAAAGTGTGGCGGGCGAAATACGCGGGTCGGTGAATCAGTGACTTAGCGAGGCTGCTTCGGTTCGTAAAGCTCGGCTTCTTCGGGCGTCAGCTCGATGACCTTGAGCTGCCAGCGGATGAACGACGCATTGATGCGCAGGCGGTAGCGGCCGCCCTCGTTGAACATGCGCACGCCGTTGCCGACCGACTTCGTGCGCAGGACGCTGCCGACGAGCATCCCGGTCTGGCCGTTCACCA
>CALKYK010000526.1 GCA_938003715.1 uncultured Gammaproteobacteria bacterium | reverse complement strand
TGCTAGCCGCCGTTCCCTTTTCGTTGCGCGCGTCGGCGCCGATGCTCGACGATGCGCGGACAGCGGCCCGGAATGCTCCACGGACAAACGGCGATGCAGATGCCGCAGCCGAAGTTTTCGTTGAAGAACGTGATGCACTTGTCGAAGTCGACGTACCACTTGACGTCGCCTCGAACCGGCACTTTCTCCGGAAGGATCGCATCGGGCGGACACGCATTGCTGCACACCTGGCAGCGGCTGCAGAAATCGTCCACGTCGTAGCCTGCCTTCGGCGTTGGTATCAGCGGCAAGTCGGTGAGCACCGCGGCGAGACGAAACGACGAGCCGTAGGTTTCGTTGATAATCGATCCGTGCTTGCCCAGTTCGCCGAAGCCGCATTCGATGGCGGGCGGGATCAGCAACAGCGGCCCCGCCATCGGGCCGCCCTGCGGTTCCGCGTACCAGCCGCGTTCACGAATCCAGTTGGCGATGTCCTTGGCCGCCTTGATACCGCGACCGTACTGGCGAATGACCTCGGCGCCCGCGGACAGCTGCGGCGCATCCTTGAACGTCTCGTAATCGTGGGCGACGCCGATCATGACCACCCATTTCTGCTCGATTTCGAATCCTTCGAATGCCCATTCCGGGCGCATGCGCGCGATGCCGAAAAGCTCCATGTCGAGAATTGCTGCATAGCGTTCGAGTTCTTCGCTCCAGCTTTCAGCCGATGCTTCGCGACGTTCATCCGCAACCGGGGTCAGCGGTGCGTTGAGGATTTTTTCGCGCTCGGCGCGCGCGGCATTGATGCCCGGATGGTCAGCGTTCTGCGTGTAGAACCACTGCTGGAGTTTGCCGTGCGGCAGCTTGCTCGGATCGTGCCAGTAGACGTGCCGGGCACGGCGGGGTTTGGTTTCACCGAGCCCGTTCACGCTGTTGCCCGAGACGCTCGGCAACAGCGCGAGCTGCTCGGGTTTCGGCGTATAGGGTCGATACGGAGATTTCGCCACGCTGGCTCCCGATACGGACCGACGACGTCCATGATGCCATGTTTGCGCCGTGCTGCGTCGTTTGTACTAAGATGAACCGGACCGGGCGGCCGCGACGACATCGAACTGCCCGATCAGCGACCAGAGACGCTCAAGGGGGATCATCGATGAATCGTCGCGACGCATTACGCAGCCTGGGCCTTGCCGCTGCGCTGTACGGTATCCCGCGGTCTGCGCTGGCTGATGACGACGAGTCGGCCGCGCCGTTGCGGCCGGCCGCAGCCGGCTCCGACGGCCGCTGGGACCGGCCCCGGCGGGCGCAGTCCCTGATGCGGTATGGGCGCGCCGTGCTCAACACCGGCAGCCTCGGTGTGGCGCCGCGCCCGGTCGTACGGGCCGTGGCGGATTATCTCGACCGCGCAGCAGCGCTTCACATCGACGACGGCTATCCGCGCTGGGGCTACGAAACGCTGGACGCCGAACGCACCGCGCTCGCGGCGTTCGTCGGCTGCGACAAGGACGAGCTTGCGATCGTGCACAACGCAACGGAGGCGATGTCGATCATTGCCGGCGGCATGGTATTGCCCAGCGGTTCCGAGGTGCTGCTGACGAACCAGGAGCATCCCAGCGGCACGGGGCCGTGGCAGGTACGGGCGGCGCGCGGCGAGCTCGAGGTCCGGGTCGTCGACATTCCGCTGCCGCCCGAGAGCCCGGAGCAACTGGTCGATATCGTTACCGGCGCGATCGGCCCGCGCACACGCGTCCTGAGCTTCAGCGGCATCACCAGCCCGACGGGGCTCCTGATGCCGATTCGCGAGATTTGCGACATCGCGAGAGAAAAGGGTGTGATCACGGTCGTCGACGGTGCGCACATGACGGGACAGGTGCCGTACCGGATCGACGACATGGGCTGTGACTATTTCGCCGGCAGCCCGCACAAGTGGCTGTTCGCGCCGGCCGGGTCGGGCCTGCTGTTTATCCGTCGGGAGCGCCTGGACGAGCACTACCCGGTCATCGCGACCGCGAAGTGGGACGACCTGTCACTGAAGGCCGGCCGTTTCATGCGCTTCGGTACGAACAATCGCGCGATTATCGAAGGATTCATGGCGGGCCTGCAGTTCGCTCAGGACATCGGGCCTGTGAAAATTTATGAGCGCATTCATGCATTGGCGATGGATACGTATGCGCGCGCCCGGACCTTGCCGTACGTCGAGATGCTGACTCCCGAAGATGACCGCATGTACGGCTCGCTGGTGACGTTCGGCATCGATCTGCCGGAGCGCAAGCTGGAGCGGCTGTGGGCGCTGTGCCGGGAGCGGCGGATCTGGACGACCGAAAACCCGCGACTGCGAATATCGACGCACGTGCACACGCGCCGTGCCGATCTCGACCTGTTTTTCGAGACGCTAGCCGAAGCCGCCGCGTAGCGCGCCGCGCGACCGGTCCGCCAGCGATAGATCAGCTTCGGGCTGCGTGCCGCGACTCGAGTTCGGTCACGACGTCGGCGAGCGCGATGCCGCGCACGCGCAACAGCACGAGGATGTGAAACAGGAGGTCTGCGGCTTCCGCGCGAACCGATGCCGCATCCTCCGTTGCGGCGGCGAGCGCCAGTTCGACGGCTTCCTCGCCGACTTTCTGCGCCACGCGCGACTGGCCGGCCGCTGCCAGCTGCGCGGTATAGCTCCGGTCGTCGTCCTGCGCGAGTCGCGAATCGACGATTTGCTCGAGCTCCGACAGGAATGCCAGTTTGTTATCCGTCATGACTGCTCCGGACTGCATTGCCGAACGTCTATCTCACGCTCGGCAAGGTAGGATTTCAGAACACCGATCTCGATCTCGCCGCTGTGGAAGACGCTCGCAGCCAGCGCGCCGTCGGCGCCCGCCTCGGTGAATACGTCGGCAAAGTGGCGCGCATTGCCGGCGCCGCCGGATGCAATCAGCGGCACGCCGGTTACTGCACGTATCTGCCGCAGCTGCGCGATGTCGTAGCCGCGGCGCACGCCGTCCTGGTTCATACAGTTCAGCACGACCTCGCCCGCGCCGCGATCCTGCGCTTCGCGGATCCACGCACCCGTCTCACGCTCGGCGGCCATGGTCTTTTCGGGGTCGCCCGTGTTCCGGTACACGCGATAGCCGTCGTCCGTCTCCAGGCTGTCGACGCCGAGTACCACGCACTGCGACCCGAAGCGTTTCGCCAACGTGTCGATCAGTCCGTGATCGGCCAATGCCGGGTCGTTGACCGAGATCTTGTCCGCACCCTTTTTCAGCACGTCTTCGGCGTCGGCGACGCTGCGAATCCCGCCTGCTACGCAGAACGGGATATCGAGCACCGCGGCGACCCGGTTCACCCAGCTGCGATCGACGGTACGGCCTTCCGGGCTCGCCGTGATGTCGTAGAAGACGAGTTCATCCGCGCACGCCTGGCAGTAACGTTCGGCAAGTTCGAGGATGTCGCCGACAATGCGGTGATCGCGAAAGCGCACACCCTTGACGACCACGCCGTCGCGCACGTCGAGACAGGGGATTATGCGTCGTGCAGCCATGCTGCCAGATCCTCCGTGCCGATGCGGCCGTCAAGCAATGCCCGGCCGGTAATCGCCGCAGGCACGCCGGCATCGCGTAACGCCGACAGGTCGTGCAGATCCCGGACGCCGCCGGACGCCTGCAGCTCGATATCGGGATAGCGCACGACGAAATCGCGGTACAGGTCGATGTTCGGCCCGGCCATTGCGCCGTCGCGATCGATGTCCGTGCAAAGCACGTGCCGCAGGCCGGCTTCGGCATAAGTATCGATGCAGGACCAGAGGTCGCTCTCGGTCGTGCGGGTCCATCCGTGCGTGGCGAGGTAGGGCTGATCCTTCACGATGCGGACGTCGAGCGCCAGTACGAGGCGCTCGGCACCGACCTCGTCCAGCCACTGCCGCACATCGTGCGGCGCCGTGACGGCAACGCTGCCGAGGACACAGCGGCGCACACCGTCGGCCAGCCAGGAACGTACGGTCTGCAAATCGCGGATGCCGCCGCCGAGCTGCACGGCGAACGAAGTTGCCTCCGCAATCTGCGCAATCTTGTGTCGGTTTTTTTGCGTGCCCGAACGCGCGCCGTCGAGATCGACGACGTGCAGGTCGGTGCAGCCGCTTTGCGCAAAGCGCTGTGCGACGCCGGCCGGATCGTCGCTGTAGGCGGTTTCTCGATCGAAGTCGCCTTTGAGCAGGCGCACGCAGCGACCGTCGCGGATGTCGATGGCCGGGATGACGTTCATGCTGTCATGGCGAGAAAATTCGCCAGCAATTTCGAACCGCTCTGTGAGGAGCGCTCCGGGTGAAACTGCACCGCGTGAAAGTTGTTGCGGGCGATGACGGCGCTGAACGGCTCGCCGTGGTCCGCGGTCGCAATCGTGTCGGCGCCGGGCGGCAGTGCGTAACTGTGCACGAAATAAAACCAGCTGCCGTCTTCGATGCCGTCCAGCAGCGAATGCGCACCGGTGCGCTGGATGCGGCACCAGCCCATGTTCGGCACCGGGTTTTCCGGACCGCCCGCCAAACGTCCGGCTGCGGCGTCGAACACGCCGATACAGGCTGTATCGTCCTCGTCCGAATGGGCAGCCAGCAACTGCATGCCCAGGCAGACGCCGAGCACCGGCTGTTCGAGGTCGCGGACGACGTCGGCAAGCGCAGCATCGGTGAGCCGTGCCATTGCCGGCGCGGCTGCGCCGACGCCCGGCAGGATCACGTGACTCGCGTTTCGAATCACGTTCGCGTCCGTCGTGAGTTGTCCTCTTGCACCCAGTCGCTGCAGCGCGTATTCGAGCGACGCGATGTTGGCGCCGCCGCCGTCGACGATCGCGACGTTCGTGCCCGCCATGTCAGGCCAGCATGCCCTTGGTCGACGGCAGCTCCGTCGACTCCAGCCGGCACGCCTGTCGAAGCGCCCGACCGGTCGCCTTGAAGCAGGCCTCGACCATGTGGTGATTGTTTTCGCCGTGGACCTCGAGGTGCAGCGCTGCGCCCAGCGATTCGGCGAGAGACTGGAAGAAATGCGGTACCAGCGCCGTGGGCAGGCCGCCAACCTGCTCGCGCGTGAATTGACCGACGAATCGGAACGCCGCGCGTCCCGACAGGTCCAGCGTCACGCGCGCATCGCTTTCGTCCATCGGCAGCACGAAACCGTAGCGGCCGACGCCGCGCTTGTCGCCGAGGGCCTGCCGCAGCGCATCGCCCAGGCATATCGCGCAGTCTTCGACGGTGTGGTGTTCGTCGACCTCGAGGTCGCCGCCGCAATCGAGACGCAGCGAAAAGCCGCCGTGTTTCGCGACCTGTTCGAGCATGTGATCAAAGAAGCCGATGCCCGTCGCGATCTCGATCGGCGCCTGCTCGTCGAGATTCACGGTCAACGTGATTGCCGTTTCACGGGTTTTTCTCCGGACCCGGGCGCTGCGCTCGGCCGACAGCAACGCCGCGCGGATGCCGTCCCAGCTCGTGTCGTAGCCGCCTTTGGAATCGAGCCGGAAGCCGCGCACGCCGATGTTGTCGGCCAGTTCGAGATCGGTCTTGCGGTCGCCGATCACCGCGCTGCGCCTGGAATCGAGTGAGGTGGCGGCAAGGTAGCGGGTTACGAGGCCCGTCTGTGGTTTGCGGCAGGCGCAGCGATCCGCTTCGGTGTGCGGGCAGACGAACACCTCGTCGAACGTAATGCCCTGCGATGCGAACAGGTCGACGACGTGCGCCTGGCAGGCGTCGAAGTCCGACTGCGGGAAGGCGTCGGTGCCGAGACCGTCCTGGTTCGTCACCATAACGAACCGGTAGCCGTCGTCGCGCAGCGCCAGCAATGCGGGAATCACACCGGGCACGAGCCTCACCTTGTCCAGCCGGTCGACCTGCTGGTCGTCCGGCTCCTCGATCAGCGTGCCGTCGCGGTCGATGAAGAGTACTTTCTGCGTCATCGGTGCGCGTCCGGATCGCGCAGCGCTTCGAGCAGCGCGTCGTTTTCACTGGCGGCGCCGATCGTGATGCGCACGCAGTTCTCGAGTTCGGGCTCGTTCGAAAAATCCCGGACGAGAATGTGTCGCTCGGCCAGTACTCGTCTGACCCGTTCGAATTCCCGCAGTCGGACCAGCAGGAAGTTGGCCTGGCTCGGCCATACGCGGTCGACGACGTCCATCTCTGCCAGCGCGACTTCGAGGCGCCGGCGCTCCGCGACGATGCCTGCCACGATCGCGGCGGAGTGCCGCCTGCGCCCGGGCGTCAGCGCGCCAAGCACGGAGTCGATCACCGGCGTTGGAAAGGAGTAGGGTGGCAGTACCCGGCACATGACGTCGACGACTGCTTCGGAGCCGATGGCGACACCGCAGCGAGCGCCAGCGAGCCCGTGGGCCTTCGACAGCGTGCGCAGCACGACGAGGTTCGGCGTCGTGCAAGCTGTGCCGGCCAGTGAGCGAACGTCGGCGAATTCGACATAGGCTTCATCCACCACGACGATGGCTCTGTCGCTCAGCGCCTCGACAAGTTCCACGACTTCTTCCGCTGCCACCACGCTGCCGGTCGGGTTGTTCGGCGAGCAGACGAAAACGAGCCGGCAGCTGTCGCTGCATGCGTCCAAAATTCGCGCGGAATCAAAGCGGAAGTCGTCACGCGCCCGCAGTGGCACTCGCACGAGATCGATACCCTGCACGTCCGCATAAAAGCGGTACATTTCGAAGGTCGGCGGTGTGACCAGCATGCTGTCTCGATAGGCGCGGCACCAGGCGCGCACGATCACATCGATGGCGTCACTGCTGCCGCGGGTCACGAGCAGGTTGGCCGCAGGCACGTCAAAAAGCTCCGCGAGGCGTGCTTGAAGCCGCACCGGACGTACTTCAGGGTAGCGGTTCAGCGGCGTCGAATCGCCGTCGGCGGCCGAGTCCGGTGCCTCGTTGGCATTGAGCCGGATCGAACCGTCGATCTGCGCGCCGGCCCGGTAGCCTTTCAGCGCCAGGATGTCCTCGCGGGCTAGCGCCTCAGCGCCCATCATGAACTCCCCGACGCCGCGAGGCGGCGCGTTACCGCAGCCGCGTGGGCGTCCAGGCCCTCGAGCTTTGCGAGTTCGATAACGGCGCCGCCGATTCGGTCGAGGCCTGCCGGCGACAGCTCCTGCACGGTCATGTGGCGCATGAACTGCTCGATGCTAAGGCCGCTGTACGTGCTTGCCGTGCCGTACGTCGGCAACACGTGGTTCGTGCCGCTGCAGTAGTCGCCGACCGACTCCGGCGACCAGGGCCCGAGAAACACGGAGCCCGCGTTACGCACCTGGTCCAGGAGCCGGCGCGGCTCGGTCACGTGCAGGATCAGGTGCTCGGGCGCGTAGCGATTGCTGATCGCAGTCGCGGTGTCGAGCGATTCGCACACGATTGCGCGGCTCGATTCGAGCGCTTGCTTCGCCGTGTCGGCGCGTGCAAGACGGGGCAGCTGTGCTTCGACCTGCGCTATCACATCACGCGCGAGTCGATCACTGGTGGTGACCAGGATCACCTGGGAATCGACGCCATGTTCGGCCTGAGAGAGGAGGTCGGCGGCAACGAATTCGGCGTTCGCCTCGTCATCGGCGATCACGAGGACTTCCGACGGCCCGGCAGGCATGTCGATTGCGGCGCCGCCGGGCAGGGCGGCGACCTGCTGTTTGGCCTCAGTCACCCACGCATTGCCGGGGCCGAAAATTCGGTTCACCTTCGGCACGCTTTCGGTGCCGAACGCCATGGCCGCCACGGCCTGTGCGCCACCGATCTTGTAGATCTCGCTGACGCCGGCACGCCGGGCTGCGACGAGCACCCCGGGATCCGCAGTGCCGTCGGTTCGCGGTGGCGTGCACATCACGCGCCTTGGGCAGCCAGCGAGAGCTGCAGGAACGGCCAGCATGATCGCCGTCGATGGAAGCGGTGCGCTGCCCGCCGGAACGTACAGACCGACCGCGTCGAGCGGATGGCTGATGCGTTCGCAACGCACGCCCGGCATTGTTTCAACGACGATTGGATGCGGGAGCTGGGCGCGGTGAAACTCGCGCACGTTCGCGATCGCGACCTCGATCGCGTCGACGGCAGCGGCAGGCAACGCCGCTTCGGCGGCCGCCAATTCCTCACCGGTGACGCGAAAACCATCGATATCGGCGCGATCGAATTGCGCCGTCAGACGCCGCACCGCGTCATCGCCGTCCTGCCGCACGTCGGAGACGATTTTCTCGACGCCCGCTTTGAGCTCTTCGTTCCGATGCACCTGCGGCCTGCCCAGCGTTTCCAACTGCGAGGCCATATTCAGCGATTCCCATTGCACGGTCTGCATCGTCACACCAGCATTTTTTCGACAGGGAGCACCAGGAGCGAGCTGGCGGCCGCGGCTGTAAGATTCTACAGCGTTTCCCAGGACAAGT
>CALKYK010000525.1 GCA_938003715.1 uncultured Gammaproteobacteria bacterium | reverse complement strand
GCGGTCGTTGCGGACGGCCAGCGGACGGACGCGAGGCCGGGACGGTTCCTGTCCGGCAATACGGGCGCGATGAACCTGTAGAGGACAGCTCAAGCGGCGGCTGGCGCCGCCGATAACGACGGCAGGACCTTGCGCTGGGAAGACTGCCGTGCCCGAACCCCGCCCCTTGTCGACGCTGGAGAAAGCGCTGGAGATCAATCTCGATCCGGCGCGCTACGGCACGTTTGCGGAAATCGGCGCCGGCCAGGAGGTTGTGCGCTGGTTTTTCCAGGCAGGCGGCGCTGCGGGCACGATATCCAAGAGCATCTCCGCGTACGACATGCAGGTCAGCGACGCGATCTACGGCGACTGCGAACGCTATGTCAGCCGGCAGCGGCTGGAGGCGATGCTCGCCTGCGAGCAGGCCCTGAACCGGGAACGACTTGCCGAGCAGCGCGGCACGAAGGCGGGCTTTTTTACTTTTGCCGATACCGTGTCGGCACGCAATTATCACGGCACCAACGAATGCCATGCCTGGATGGGCGTACGCTACCAGCACCGGCCCGGTGCCGACGACAGCACGATCATTATTCACGTGCGCATGCTGGACGATACGAACGCGGCACAGCAGGAAGCGATCGGCATCGTCGGCGTCAATCTCGTCTACGGCGCGTTCCGTTTTTTCGAGCAGCCGGAGCGGCTGCTTGCAACATTGAGTGACGGCCTTTCGAATTCGCGCATCGAGGTCGACATGGTCGACGTGGCCGGCCCGGCCTTCGATGGCGCCGACAACCGCATCCTGACGCTGCGCCTGGTCGAACTCGGTCTTACCGGCGCCGCCATGTTCGACGCAAACGGCAAGGTGCTGCAGCCCTCCGAGGCGCTGCGCAAGAAATCGCTGCTGGTGCAGCGCGGTCGGTTTCGGCCGATCACGCACGTGAATATCGATCTCCTCGAATGCGCGCGACAGAAGTTCGAGGCAATCAGCGGCGATGAGGCGAAGGATCTGCTGCCGATCATGGAAATCTCGATGCACAACCTGATGGACGAGTCGGACATGTGCCTCGAAGACTTCCTCGCGCGCGCAGAGGTCGTGTCGACCACCGGCTGCACGGTGATGATCTCGGACTTCCAGCAGTATCATCGCCTCGCGGCCTACCTGTTTCGCTACACGCACCGGCCGATCGGGCTCGCAATGGGCCTGCACGCGCTGCGCAACCTGTTCGAGGCGCGCTACTACGACGACCTGGAAGGCGGTTTGCTCGAGGGATTCGGCCGGCTCTTCAAAGACCAGCTGAGACTCTTCATCTATCCCGTCAAGAACGGCAGTGGCGTCGAAAATGTCGATCAGCTCGAATTCGAGCCGGCTCTGCAGCACCTGTTCGACTACCTCGAGGCGCGCGGCAGCATCGTCCCGCTCGACAATGCCACCACCGACTATTTGGACATTCATTCGCCCGACGTTCTGCGCCTGATCGCGGAGGGCAGCGAACGCTGGTGCAGCATGGTGCCGAAGTGCGTTGCCGGGAAGATCCGCGAGCAGCGCCTGTTTGGCTACGGGGGTTGATCGGACCGACGACCCACAGCAGGCGGTCATCGCGTGGAATCGCTCGATTCAAGCACCCAGCGTCGCGTAAAATAGGGCGCTGGCCCGCAACAACCTAAAAAGCGGTTCCGTTTCCCGACAGTCCGTTCACCAGTCAGGTACATCGTGCAAGCGCGTACGCCACGACAACACATTCTGTGACCCGCATGCCGCACGCGGTCAAATCCGATCCACACCGGCTCGACCTGAAGCCGCACGTCAGCGACGAGATCCGCAAGACGACCTGCTACATGTGCGCCTGCCGCTGCGGCATCGACGTGCACATCCGCGACGGCAGGATCCGCTACATCGAGGGCAATCGCGATCACCCGATCAACAAGGGCGCGCTGTGCGCAAAGGGCTCGGCCGGCATCATGCAGCACTATTCGCCGGCACGCCTGCAGAAACCGCTGCGGCGCACCGGTCCGCGCGGCTCCGGCGAATTCGAGGAAATCGAGTGGGACGAAGCGCTCGAGACCGCCGTGTCCTGGCTTGAACCGCTGCGCGACAATGCACCCGAAAAGCTCGCTTTCTTTACCGGCCGCGACCAGAGCCAGTCGCTGACCGGCTGGTGGGCGCAGCAGTTCGGCACGCCGAACTACGCGGCCCACGGCGGATTCTGTTCGGTCAATATGGCGACCGCGGGCATCTACACGATTGGCGGTTCGTTCTGGGAATTCGGTGAGCCCGACTGGGAGCGCACCTGCTACTTCATGATCTTCGGCGTCGCCGAGGATCACGACTCGAATCCGATCAAGCTCGGCCTGAGCCGGCTGAAAGAGCGCGGCGTGAAGATCGTCGGCGTCAACCCGGTGCGGACCGGGTACAACGCGATCGCCGACGAATGGATCGGCATCACGCCGGGTACGGACGGCCTGTTCATTCTCGCGCTCGTCCACGAGCTGATCCGCGCCGGCAAGGTCGATCTCGACTACCTGCTGCGGTACACGAACGCGGCGCAGCTCGTCGTCGATGCGCCCGGTACCGACGGACACGGGCTGCTGGCGCGCAACGACGATGGCGAAGTGCTGGTCTGGGACCGGCGGGCAAACGAGGAGCGCGGTTATCGCGACGTGTCGACCGGCGCCGCGCTGAAAGGGCGGTATCGGCTGCGTGACGGGCGGACGGCGGTTCCCGTTTTCGAGCACCTGGTCCGGCAGTACGCGGATACGCGCTATTCGCCGGACGCGGTCGCGGCCGAAACCGGTGTCGACGCCGCGACGATTCGGCGCATTGCGGCGGAGCTCGCACACACCGCGTTCGAAGAACGTATCGAGGTCGCCGCGGAGTGGACCGACTGGCGCGGCGAAAAGCACGACCGGTTCGTCGGACGTCCCGTCAGCTTTCACGCGATGCGCGGCATCTCTGCGCATTCGAACGGCTTCCAGACCTGTCGCGCGCTGCACGTCCTGCAGATCCTGCTCGGAGCCATCGACTGCCCCGGCGGGTTCCGCTTCAAGCCGCCGTATCCGAAACCGAGTACGATTCATCCGCAGCCGCACGGCGGCGTGACGCCGGGACAGGCGCTCGACGGCCCGCATCTCGGCTTCCTGCACGGGCCCGAAGACCTGCTGGTCGACGACGACGGCAGGGCGCTGCGGATCGACAAGGCGTTCACCTGGGACGCGCCGATGTCCGCGCACGGCATGCTGCACATGGTCATCGCCAACGCGGTTGCCGGCGACCCCTACGAAATCGACACGTTGTTCCTGTTCATGGCGAACATGGCGTGGAACTCGTCGATGAACACGCGCGATGTAATGAGGATGCTCGAGGCGAAACGCGACGACGGCGAATACCGCATACCGCACATCATCTGCAGCGACGCTTTTTCCTCGGAGATGGTCGCATACGCCGACCTGGTACTGCCGGACACTATATACCTGGAACGCTACGACGCGATGTCGCTTCTCGACCGGCCGATCGGCGAAGCGGACGCGGTGGCGGATTCGATTCGCTGGCCGGTACTGGAGCCCGACCGGGACGTGCGGCCCTTCCAGTCGGTGCTGCTCGATCTCGGTGCGCGGCTCGGGTTGCCGGGCATGGTGGACGCAAGCGGGGCGCCGACGTACAAAGACTACGCCGACTATCTGGTGCATCACGAGCGCAAACCCGGCATCGGTCCGCTCGCCGGGTTCCGCGGCAGGGACGGTGAGGCATCCGGGCGCGGCGAACCGAACCCGGACCAGCTCCGGCGCGATATCGAGAACGGCGGCTACTGGCTGGAACACGTGCCGGAAGGCGCCGCCTTTTATCGCATGGCAAACGTGGCGTACCAGGACTGGGCGGTGGCAAAGGGCCTGGTCGACAAACCATCGCCCGTCGTCTTCAACCTGTATCTCGAACCGCTGCGTCGTTTCCAGCTCGCCGCGGAGGGCCACGGCCCCGCGCAGCCGCCGGAGCACCTGCGGGAACGCGTTCGCCGCTGCTTCACGCCGTTGCCGGAGTGGTATGCCCCGTTCGAAGGCGGCGAAATCGACGTCGAAGAATACCCCTATCACGCGATCACGCAGCGGCCGGCCGCGATGTATCACAGCTGGGGATCGCAGAACGCCTGGCTGAGGCAGATCCACGGCGAAAACGCGATGTACGTGCCGGGACCGATATGCGATGCCGTCGGTCTCGAGGACGGCGACTGGGCCTGGATCACCTCGTGGCACGGTCGCATCTGCGTGCCGGTCAGGCGCATGCAGGCCGTCAACGAGAAAACGCTGTGGACGTGGAACGCGATCGGCAAGCGTAAAGGGGCATGGAACCTGTCCCCGGATGCGCCGGAAGCGACGCGCGGGTTCCTGCTGAACCACCTGATCAACGAGCTGCTGCCGCCCAAAGGCGACGGCCACCGCTACGCGAACAGCGATCCGATCACGGGGCAGGCGGCGTGGTACGACCTGCGGGTCGACAGCGAAAAGGCGGACGGTCCGCCAGCCGAGGCGGAACCGGCGTTTGGCGCGCAAAAGAACGCGCTGCCCCGGGCGCCGAAAGACGTCCGTTACGGCAGCGAGTGGGACCAGTGACCGCGCTGCCGAAAAAAACCGCGCAGAAACTGGGCCTGGTCATCGACCTCGATACCTGCGTCGGCTGTCACGCCTGCGTCGTAAGCTGCAAGGAGTGGAATACCGGCGGCTACCCGGCGCCGCTGTCCGACGAAGACGCCTACGGCGCCGAGCCGGTTGGTGCATGGCTCAATCGTGTGCACAGTTTTGAAGTGACCGCGCCGGATGCGGCCGCGCGCATCGTGCACTTCCCGAAATCGTGCCTTCACTGCGACAACGCACCCTGCGTGACCGTCTGCCCAACCGGGTCTTCTTACAAGCGCGAAGAGGACGGCATTGTGCTGGTCGACGAGGACTTGTGCATCGGCTGCGGGCTGTGTGCCTGGGCCTGTCCGTACGGTGCCCGCGAAATGGACCCGGTCGACGGCGTGATGAAGAAGTGCACGCTCTGCGTGGATCGCATCTACAACGACAACCTGGCGGAGGAGGACCGCGAGCCCGCCTGCGTTCGCGCCTGTCCGACGCGTGCGCGTCATTTCGGCGACCTCAACGATCCGGATTCCGCGGTTTCTAAGTTGGTCGCAGATCGTGGCGGTTACGATTTGATGCCGGAGCAGGGCACGAAGCCGGTGAACCAGTACCTGCCGCCGCGACCGCGCGACGCCGATAGCACCCGCACACCGCGCCTAGATCCGATTGATGGCGACGCAACACCGGACGGCATTCTCGGCTGGCTCGATCGCGCACTCGAACGGCTCGGCTGATGCATCCGGCGCTGTCGATCATCCTGTTCACGACCCTGTCCGGCCTGGGCTTCGGCCTGCTGGCCTGGCTCGGCACGAGTTCCGCATCGCCGGATGTCCGGCCTGCAGCAACGATCGGCGCGTTTGTGCTGGCTTCTGCCGGCCTCGTTGCCTCGACGTTTCACCTCGGGCACCCGGAACGCGCGTGGCGGGCGCTGAGCCAGTGGCGGTCGTCCTGGCTGTCGCGCGAAGGCGTGATGGCGATGCTGACGCTGGGCACCGTCATGGCATGGTGGCTCAGCGGTTTTTCGCAGTGGCTCGGAGCGCTTCTGGCCCTGTTCGCGTTGTCGACCGTTTACACGACGGCGATGATCTATGCGCAGATGCGGAGCGTGCGCCAGTGGGAGACAGCGCTGACGCCGGCAGTGTTCCTGCTGCTGGCGCTTGCCGGCGGCGGCCTGTTGTTCCTGTTTGCGGCGGCGACGAACAGCGGCGCGGGGGTCGGCATGGGCAGCATCGTGTTGATACTGATCGTCGCCGCGTGGATCGTGAAGTTCGCGTGGTGGCGCCGCGCGGACGGCGACATCGAGATTTCCGCGACGCGGTCCGCGACCGGGCTCGGCATCGGTGGCGAAGTGCGGCTGTTCGAATCGCCGCATACCGGAACGAACTACCTGCTGCGGGAGATGGGTTTTCGCGTCGGCCGGAAACACGCGCGCACGCTGCGGCGCATCGCGGTGTTTGCCGGCGGCGTCGTGCCGGCTGCGGGCGTGATCCTCGCGCTGGCATTCGATGAGTTGGCGCTGTTTGTTCTTGCGCCGGCGATCGTCGTGCACCTGCTCGGCGTGCTGGCCGAGCGCTGGCTGTTCTTCGCCGAAGCGCGCCACGCCGTCATGAGCTATTACGCCGGGGCCGCCCGAGCATGAGCTCGAACGCGCCCGTGACGGGCCCGGCAACGCACACGACGGGCAGGCTCGTCTTCTGGTCCGTCGCCGTTGCGATCGGCGGTTTCCTGTTCGGCTTCGACACGGCCGTCATTTCCGGCGCGGACCAGCCCATCCAGCGGCTGTGGCAGACGAGCCCGCTGTTTCACGGCGCCTTCATCATGTCGTCGGCGCTGTGGGGGACCGTCATCGGCGCGCTGGTCGGCAATTTGCCCTGCGACCGCTTCGGCAGGAAACCGACGCTGATCCTGATCGGCGTCCTGTACCTGCTGTCGGCGCTCGGCTCCGCCGTGGCACCGGATCCGTATACGTTTTCGCTGCTGCGTTTCATCGGCGGGCTTGGCGTCGGCATGTCGTCGATCGCCGTGCCGGCCTACATCGCCGAGATCGCTCCCGCGCAGTATCGCGGGCGCCTTGTGGCGCTGTACCAGTTCCAGATCGTGTTCGGCATCCTGGTCGCGTTCCTGTCCAACTACCTGCTGTCCGAGTTCCTGTCGCTCGACTGGCGCTGGATGCTGGGCGTCGAAAGCCTTCCGGCTGCGGCGTTTCTCGCGCTGGTCATGCGCGTGCCGGAGAGCCCGCGCTGGCTACTCCTGAACCGGGAAGACGAGACCGCGGCTCGTACGATTCTCGAACAGGTCAACCCGGGCCGGTCGGACGACGTGATTGCCGAAATACGGCACGCGCAGCACGAGTTGTCGGACGATCACCTGTTCCGGCGCGCCTATCTGCGACCGATCCTGCTTGCGTTCCTGCTCGCCTTTTTCAACCAGGCATCGGGCATCAACTTCATCATCTATTTCGCGCCACGCATTTTCGGCCTGGCGGGCCTGGACGCCGGTTCCGCGTTGCTCTCGACGGCAGGAATTGGGATCGCGAACCTGGTGTTCACGATAGTCGGCATGCTCCTGATCGATAGCGCCGGGCGGCGGACGCTGATGCTGATCGGTTCCGTCGGCTACATCGCCTCGCTGCTCGCCGTTTCTTTCGCCTTTGCCACCGACAGCGGCGGCGCGTTTGTCGCCGCGAGCCTGTTCGTGTTCATCGCCTCGCACGCGGTCGGGCAGGGCGCGGTGATCTGGGTGTTCATTTCGGAAATCTTTCCGAACAACGTGCGGGCCAAAGGACAGTCATTGGGATCGGGGACGCACTGGGTCTTTGCGGCAACGATCACGCTGCTGATGCCGTGGGTGCTGTCGATGTTCGACGGCCAGGCGATCTTCGCCTTCTTCGCCGCGATGATGGTCCTGCAGCTGCTGTTCGTGCTGTTCCTGATGCCGGAGACCAAAGGAAAGACGCTCGAGTCCCTCGCCGAGGGACTCTCGCTGCACGAAGCGCGCTGAATATGATCTAGAGCGCGCGACCCTCTGCGCTGCCGACCAGCTTGTTTGCGTTCATGTCGAACACGGCACAGACGACCTCGCGGTCGTTTTGCCTGAAGCTGTCCGGCGACGGGTACATCGTGAAGATGTCGAGTGCGGATTCCTCGTAGGGTTTACCGACGAAGCCTTCGAAGCGATCCATGCACGAGTCGTATGCCATCTCCCACATCGCGTCCTCGCCCGGATACTCGCTCAGGCTGACGTCGAACACCGCGTAAGCCTCGTTGTCGTGCGGTTCCGTGCACGGCACCGCCGGCAGACTCGAGATGGAATCCATCGAACTCGCATCGTCGAAGCAGTCGCCCTCGCGAATCTCGAAGGCATCGACGCTGCCGCCTCCGATGATGGCACCCGAGTCGTCCCGGTCCGCCGACGTCATTGCCCGGTAGCCGATGACGCCCAGTGCTACCAGTATGTATACACCCCAACTTTTCATGGTCGCTCCTGAAAGGGATCAGTCCCTTGCGTTGCCCAAGCAGCTTCCGTGCGCGGAACGCCGCATCGAATGCGCCAGTTTCCGCACCCTGAGCGACAGAACAAGGAATCGGTTCGAAGTTTGGGATTTCGGATTCGCACCGTGTCGGCTTGTCATAATGCAGCCGAGCAGCGCGTCGCCGCGGATTTCGTTATTTTGGGCCCGCATTCGACGGACCGGCCCCGGAAAGTGTGTACCAGGTCCATGATTCGCGGCCGGGCGGCGCCTATGCTGGCCTGCGGATACTTTATGTCACAGGCCGCTTCGCGGCGCGTTGCTCCGGCAGGGGTCTAGCCCGCCGGTACCCGAGCTCACCACGGGTGATGCCATGAGAAATATTCCTGTCTTCAATTTCCTGGTCCTGTTTTGCGCCTTTGTATCGCTGCAGTCGCACGCTGATGAGTCGGCGACGACGCCGCAGGGCCGGCTTCAAATCGAAATCCAGTCACCGGCCGCTGACTTCACGGCATCAACCGACGAAGTGTCGGTGGAGGTCGAGGGCATCGCCTCGGCGATCGGCGGCGTGCGCTACCTCGACATGATTTTCGTCATGGACACGTCGACGAGCCTGCGCGGTACGGACCCCGACGATTTTCGCTCGGCCGGTGCGATTGGACTGGTACGCAACCTGTCGCCGAAAAGCGATATCCAGATCGGCGTCGTCAGTTTCGACAGCCGCGGCGAGCTCGCGCAGCCACTGACGGCAGACCGGGAACAGGTCGTCGAGGCGATTCGCACCCTGCCGCGTTCCGGCAGCACCAATCTCGCGGCGGGCCTGCGGACTGCGCTGGCCGAACTCGAGGCGAACGGGCGCCCCGACTCGTCACGCGTGATCATGCTGTTCACGGATGGCAGGTCCAGCCGTAGCAAAGCGCACGCGGCAACACGGGACGCGGCGCTAGCGGGCGTAACGATTCAATCAATGCTGCTCGGGTCGAACAAGACCGGCGCCGAGATACTCGACGAGATTTCCTGGGGCACCGGCGGCAGTTTCGTACAGGTTACGGACCCTTCGAAGTTGCCGGAGGCGTTCCTCAACCTGCGTACGACGGGTGTCGACAGCGTGATGCTGAGCGTCAACGGCGGGACGCCGGTTGCCGCGCAGCTCGCCGGCGGCACGTTCAAGGGCAATGTACCGCTCACCGTCGGCGAGAATCGCATCGTCGCCACGGCGACGAGCCTCAGCGGCCAGGTGAAGGAAACGGCCGTGACGGTCAACGTGCAGGACGCGAGCTGCGCGGCCCTGCAGGTAGCCGCCGTCAAGGACGGCCGGCCGGTCGTGTCGCTGAGCGACCGCTCGGTCGAAATCGTCGTCGACGCATCGCGCAGCATGTGGGGCCGCATGGGCGACGCGCCAAAGATGTCGGTTGCCAAGGAAATTCTGGAAGAAGTTTCGTACTGGTTCCCGCAGGACCTGGATCTTGCGCTGCGAGCCTACGGCAGCACGAGCCCTAGCGAGGAGGCCAACTGTGCAGACTCGACCCTGCTCGTACCGTTCGCGGACGCGAATCGCGATCCGATACGCCATGCGATTTCCGGGCTTCGCCCGTTGGGCCAGACGCCGATCGCTTACGCACTTAACCAGGCTGCGCGCGATTTCGGCATGCAGCAGGGCGATCGCGCCGTCATCCTGGTCACCGACGGCATCGAAAGCTGCGGCGGCGACCCGGTGCAGGCGGCAAGAGACCTACGCGACCAGGGCATTACCGTGCACCTGATCGGCTTCGGGCTCGGCAGCGCGGCGGATGAAGACACCGCAAGTCTGCGAGCTGTCGCCGACGCGTCAGGTGGTCGCTACGTGACCGCCGGCAGCGCCGAGGAACTCAAGGCAGCACTGGCACGCACGGTGGCGACCTCGTTCAGCGTCTACAAGGGCCGCACGCCCGTCGCCAGCGGATCGCTCGGCGAAGATGAGATCCTGTACCTGCCCGAGGGCGAGTACCGGGTCGAGCTCGACAGCTCGCCGCCGCGCGAAGTGCGCATCGCACTCTCTCCCCGCGACAGGCTGACGCTGACCTGGCAGAAGCAGGACGACAGCATTCGTCACGTCGAGCAGCGCGGCCAGATCCAGTACCGCTCGTGCGAAGATGCGGTTGCAAGAATCGAGCGACTGGAATCGGAGCAACGCTCGCAGTCGTTCCGGTCCGCAACCAACTAGCCGCAATTAACCGAAAATCCGCGCAACTCGAACCGTACGCGGTGCGCTCCTGCAAGCGATATTTGCAGGAATTTGGAATTGTGCGGCAATTTCGCAGCGTCCATCCTCGAGCTTCCAATTTGAGTTGCCGGTCGACAACCGGCGAGGATGCAACGGGTGTCGAGAAAACTGCTGATCGACGGCGTGTGGCACGACAACGTCACCGATACGCCGGAATTGCGCGAACGCAGGCGCGTCGAAAAACAGAAGTGGTTTCGCGACTACGTCACCGCGGGTAAGGGTGCCGCATTCCCGGCCGAGCCCGGTCGCTATCATCTCTACGTCAGCTATGCGTGCCCCTGGGCCCATCGCGTCATCCTGTACCGGAAGCTGAAAAAGCTGGAAGGCGTCATTTCGATGTCCGTCGTGCATCCGAAATGGTCGGGGCCGAACGGCTGGCAATTTGCCGATTCGTCGCTCAGCACGATCGACCACATCAACGGCAAACGGTACCTGTACGAGATCTACCAGCAGGCGAAACCGGATTTTACCGGCGTCGTGTCGGTGCCCGTTCTGTTCGATCGCCGGCAGCAGACCATCGTCAACAACGAGTCCGGTGAAATCATTCGCATGCTGAACAGCGAGTTCGATCGATGGGGCGATGCAACCGTCGACTTTTACCCTCGCGAACTGAGGCAGGACATCGACAGGCTGAATACCTTCATTCTCGGCAGCGTTTGCTCAGGCGTCTACGCGGCAGGATTCGCGTCGACCCAGCGCAGTTACGACCGTGCGGTGATCGCTCTGTTTGCCGCACTGGATGAGCTCGAGGAGCGGCTGTCGCGGCAGGACTACCTGCTCGGCGCACGGATCACGGAGTCGGACTGGCACCTTTTTGCAACGCTCAGCCGCTTCGATGCCGTCTACCACGGGCCCCTGAAGTGCAATATCCGCCGGCTGGTGGACTACCCGGCGCTGACGGCGTACACGCGTCGCCTGTTCGACCTGCCGGGCGTCGGCCAAACCGTGAGGTTCGATCACGTCAAACGCCATTACTACGACCGGATTCCGTCCATCAACCCGGAAATCATCGCGGCGGGACCGCTCGTCCAGTTCACGGACCCGCAGTTTGCGACGGTCCGTCCGCAACGCCTGGGCGATGTCGCGTGACGCTCACGATTCGTTCGCCCGCGAGGTGCTCGAGCTGCACCGTTTTCTCGAGCAGTGGCTGAAGGGCGAAGTGCCGCCGGGCGACACGATTGCGCGACTCGAAAATGCGCTCGACGAGGATTTCCAGGTCGTTCACCCGGATGGCTCCCGCGCCGGGAAGAGGGAAGTCGTCGACAATTTTCGGCGCGCGTACGGAACGAAGGGGGCGTCATACCGACTCGAGATATCCGGCCTCGTAACCAGGCCACTCGCCGGTCACTGCCACCTCGCGACGTATCGCGAAGACCACCTTTCCGAGCCGGGGCGCAGCAGAATCAGTTCGGCGGTACTATGCAACCGCGACGACAGGACGTCGTGGATTTTCCTCCAGGAGACGCTGATAGCGCGTGCATAGCCCGGCCAGGTCCAATTCGTACTGGTCACATGACTCCCATCCACGGCTCGGCTTCAGGTACGGCAGTGGACATCGACGAGCCCGTAGCCGCACAATAGGCACCCCAAGGCCGGGCAGAAGGTACGGTGCTCGACAGAACTTCGGCCGCCGGCGTCGGGTCCGATCGAGAGGACGCAGCGATACCACGCCGACGGCGTGTTGGAGATACCAATGAAAAAATTCCTGATTACCCTGATTTCACTTTGCGTTGCAGTATCGGCTTTCGCCGCACTCCAGCCGGGCGAGTCCGCGCCCATGTTCGAGGCACGGGCCTCGCTGGCGGGCGAGGAATTCGATTTTTCGCTCGAGGATGCGCTGGATGAGGGCAACGTGGTCGTCTATTTCTATCCGTCGGCGTACACGCAGGGCTGCAATATCCAGGCGAACCAGTTTTCGACAAAGATGGACATGTTCAAGGCTGCCGGTGCGAGCGTGATCGGCGTTTCCCTCGACAATATCGAACGGCTCAATGATTTTTCCGCCGATCCCGAATACTGCGCCGGCAATCTTGCGGTCGCATCCGACGAGTCCGGCGACATCGCCAGGTCGTACGGCCTGGATGTTCGTGGCGCAGTGGAAGGTGCGAAAGACACGCGCGGCGTAGAAATCGGTCACGGCTTCGCGGAGCGCGTGACATTCATCGTCAGGTCAGACGGCACGATCGCCGAAACGATCGGCGGTATTTCCCCGTTCGACAATGTTGAGAAGTCGCTAGAGGCGGTGCAGCGATTGGCGGAGTAGTCTCCCCTGCCGTAATCACGATCAGTGCGACCTCTCACGTCATTGTGAGGAGCGCACCACTCCCGTCATTGCGAGGAGCGTGGCGACGAAGCAAACCACAGACGGGCATGGATTGCCTCGGCCCTTCGGGCCTCGCAATGACAAAAATGCACGGTGAGAGGATTTGATTCGGGCCTACGGCCCTCACCCTCGCTTCGCTCGGGCGCGCTAAAGCGCGTCCAAAATGCCTCCGCGATTTTTTGATGCTATTTTTCGGTT
>CALKYK010000524.1 GCA_938003715.1 uncultured Gammaproteobacteria bacterium | reverse complement strand
AAAAACGGCAACAATTTCGTGCACCTCGGTCGTCGCCTGAATACCTACATCGAATTTCGCCACGTGCGGGAAGACCTGCGGACCCACGCCGAATCTTTTTGCATCGCCGACGAGACGGCGCTGGTGTACCGGCTTCAGCACGAGCGCTGGGAAGGCATTGCAGACACCTACGAACCGGCTGTCGCGAAGCTGTACGGCAAGATGTTCGACGAGATCTGGCAGGCGAGCGAAGTCGAAATCGAATTCCGCCAGCTCGGCATATAACAACACAAGAAAAACTGAGTCGTGTTACCTACTGACCTGACAGTCTCCGCCGTCGTGGAAGAGGACGGCCGCTTCCTCATCGTCGAGGAACAGGCGTCCGGCATCATTGTCATCAACCAGCCCGGCGGCCACATCGAGTTCGGTGAATCGCCCGAACAGGCGGCCGTACGCGAGGCGCGTGAAGAGGCAGGCTGCGAAATCACGATCAACGGTTTGCTGGGCGTCTACCTCTGGATCCATCCGCAATCGCGGCAGAATTTCCTGCGCGTCGTTTTTACCGCCGATCTCGTCGCCGAGAAGAGCCGCAAACGGCTCGACGAAGGCGTGCAGGCGGTGCACTGGTATACGCTCAGTGACCTGCGCGAGCGCGCGGCCAGGCTGCGCTCGCCGGTCGTTCTCCGCTGCGTCGAGGACTACCTGAACGGCCTGCGGCAGCCGGAGTCGATGCTCGAAGGCCTGCAGCCGATCCAGCAGCACGTCGACAAGGTACTCGCGAACGCGCACCTGGTCTGAGACGCCAAACAAGGTTCGACGGGCTGCTAGAATTGCGCCGTGAACGCCGCGTATCCCGAAATCCGCAACCGCCGCGTCGTCGTCGGCCTGTCCGGCGGCGTGGATTCGGCCGTCGCCGCGATACGGCTCCTCGATCTCGGGGCGGATGTGCAGGCGCTGCACATGACGAACTGGGAAGACGATGACGGCTACTGCACTGCGGCCGAGGACCTGCAGGATGCGCGGCAGATCTGTGACAAGCTCGGCATCCCACTGCACCACGTGAATTTTGCCCGCGAATACCGGGAGCAGGTTTTCGCAGGATTCCTGGACGAGATGCCGGCCGGCCCCACGCCGAATCCAGACGTCGCTTGCAATCGCGAAAGCAAGTGCGGCCCGTTTCGCCGCTACGCGAAGCGGCTCGGTGCGAATTACATCGCAACCGGCCACTACGCGCGTACGGCTGTGGTCGACGGCGAGACGGTGCTGCTGAAAGCCCGCGACAAGGCGAAGGACCAGAGCTATTTCCTGCACGCGGTTCCCGGCGAAGCGCTGGCGGAAACGCTGTTTCCGCTCGGTGACCTGCGAAAAGACGAAGTTCGAGCGATCGCCCGCGAACACGCCCTGCCCGTGCACGACAAGAAAGACAGCACCGGCATCTGCTTCATCGGTGAGCGTCCGTTCAGGGAATTCCTGTCGACCTATGTCGAGGCCAGTCCGGGTCCGATGCGGACGCCGGACGGCCGTACCGTCGGCGAACATGCAGGACTGCCTTACTACACGCTGGGGCAGCGCCAGGGGCTCGGCATCGGCGGGCAGAAGGGATTCGACGAGGCGCCCTGGTACGTTGCCGCGAAGGACGTCGATGCGAATGCGCTCATCGTTGTCCAGGGCGATCATCCGCTGCGCATGAGTTCCGGGCTCGAAGCGAACGCCATGCACTGGATCGGTGCGGACGCGTCCCGCATCGCCAACGGGTCGCCATGCCACGCGAAAATCCGCTACCGACAGCCCGACCAGCGCTGCATCGTGCGCGTCGACGGTGCTCGCGTCAGCGTGGAGTTCGACGTGCCGCAGGCCGACGTCACGCCCGGACAGTACCTCGTCCTCTACGAAGGCGAGCGCTGCCTCGGCGGCGGCGTCATCGAGCTGGGAATTCCGATCGCCGAGGCGCTCCGCGCGAGCGCCTGAATGCCGCGCGTTTTCTACCGCCGCGACCGGCAGGGCGTTATAATGCCGGCCCGCGACGCGCGGCGGACGCCTCAATCAGGCCGCCGGCGGACCTGCAAACCGATAATCCCGGAGAAAGCACCATGACGGACAGCTTCGGCGCTCGTTCAACGCTCGATGTCGACGGCAGGGCATTCGAAATATTCAGACTCGATGCCGTCGGCGAAGGTCACGTCGACCGACTGCCCTACTCGCTCAAGGTCCTGCTCGAGAACCTGCTGCGCCACGAGGACGGCCGCGACGTCACCCGCGACGACATCCTGGCGCTGGCGAACTGGGACCCGAAGGCAGAGCCCGAAACCGAGATTTCATTCACGCCGAGCCGCGTCATCCTGCAGGATTTCACCGGCGTGCCGGCGGTTGTCGACCTGGCGGCAATGCGCGACGCCGTCGTCAAGCTAGGTGGCAGCGCCGACCGCATCAACCCGCTGTCACCGGCGGAACTGGTCATCGACCATTCGGTGCAGATCGACCGCTACGGCAGCGCAGACGCGCTGGACCTGAACAACAAGATCGAATTCCAGCGCAACCGTGAGCGCTATGCGTTCCTGCGCTGGGGCCAGACCGCGTTCGAGAACTTCAAGGTCGTGCCGCCGAACACCGGCATCGTGCACCAGGTCAACCTGGAGTACCTGGGCCGGGTCGTGTTCGATGCGAAGGCGAACGGCCAGCGCCGCGCGTACCCGGACACCGTGGTCGGCACCGATTCGCATACGACGATGATCAACGGTCTCGGCGTACTCGGCTGGGGCGTCGGCGGCATTGAGGCGGAAGCGGCGATGCTCGGCCAGCCGATCACGATGCTGATTCCGAACGTCGTCGGCTTCAAACTGACCGGCTCGCTGAAGGAAGGCACGACCGCCACCGACCTGGTGCTGACCGTCACGGAGATGCTGCGCGAGAAAGGCGTGGTCGGCAAGTTCGTCGAATTCTTCGGTGACGGTCTCGACCGGCTGCCGCTCGCGGACCGTGCGACGCTCGGCAACATGTCGCCGGAGTTCGGCAGCACCTGCGCGATTTTCCCGATCGACGGCGAGACGCTGCGCTACCTCGAGCTGTCCGGCCGCGAACCGGAGCACATTCGTCTTATCGAGGCCTATGCAAAAGCACAGGGCATGTGGCGCGAATCCGGAGCGGCCGATCCGCTGTATTCGGACACGCTCGAACTCGACATGGGCACCGTCGA
>CALKYK010000523.1 GCA_938003715.1 uncultured Gammaproteobacteria bacterium | reverse complement strand
AGGTCGCGCGCCGTAACGGTCCAGGTTGCGTCGTCGCTCGACCAGTCCGCGGCAATGACACGGTGCCGGAACCGGATGTGTTTGTCGATGCCGTTTTCCGAAGCGGTTTCGCGCACGTAGCGGAGTATCGAATCGCCGTCGGCGATCGCCTTGCCTTCGCGCCAGGGCTTGAAGTTGTAGCCGAGCGTGAACATGTCGCTGTCGGAACGTACGCCCGGATAGCGAAACAGGTCCCACGTTCCGCCGATAGCGTCGCGGCTTTCCAGTACGAGGTAGGACTTGCCGGGACACCTGTCCTGCAGGTGCCACGCCGCCCCGATGCCGGACAGTCCGGCACCGACGATGACGACATCGCAGTACTCGCTGGTCAAATGCCGAGGCTCCGCGGCGACCGGCCGCTCGAATGGCTGTGCAGGCAGGATAGTAACAGCGGCGCCGCTGCCGCGGGGAACGGATCAGTGGGTGCCGGAGTTGCCGAACTTGCGGAAGTGCAGTTCCTTGGCTTGGCCGATCCAGTCGTCGTGCTCGATGCGGCCCTTGAATTCCTTCAGTTCTGAATTGATGCGTGCGATCTCGGCCGGGCCGAACGCAGCGATCTGGCGGAAGTGAAATACGCCCAGCCGGTTCAGGAGTTCCTGGAAGACCTTGCCCACGCCGACGATTTCGGTCAGGTCGTCCGCCTCGCCCTGCGGCTCCCTGAGGCCGAACGGCGGCACGGACGATTCGAACTTCGCCTGCGCCGCTCTCGCTTCCTGCGACGCGCGCTGCATCTCCGCCCAGTTCTTCTCGATGTCGCCGAGCTTGAAGCGCAGCGTCTCGCTGACTTTCTCCGACTGCTCGTACTGGCTGCGGAAGCGCTGCGCGTCGGCTTCGTATTGCTTGCGGCTGTTTTCCATCGACTCGAGGCAGCTGATCAGCTCGCGGTTCTGTTCCTTCAGCGCCTCCATCTCGTCAGCGTCGCGCTGCAGCGCATCGGCCTGGCGCCTGGCCCTCTGCGCTTCGTGCTTGAGCTCGGCGTTGTCGGCTTCGAGCGCGATGAGCTTTTCCTCGACGGCATCGAGCGACTTGAGACGGGCCTGCGCCGCCGCAAGCATGTTGTTGACCGACACGTGCTCCGAGCGGGCCGATGACAACAGGTTGTTGAGCGATTCCGATTCGGACTTCGCGTCGTCGATCTTGCGTTCGAGCAGAGACCGCTCTTCCTTCGCCGTCTCGAGCTGCGTTTCGAGGAACTTGCGGGTTTTCTCGAATTCGCCTTCGAGTTCGGTGGTGTGCATCCGCGCCGTCGCCAGGGCGGCCTGAGCCTCGGTCACCTTCGACTTCAGGTCGTCGCGCTCGGAACTGGCCGCGAACAGGTTCTTGTTCAGCGAGTTGATCTTCTCCCGCAGCGAGTCGATCTCGGTGCGGGTCGCCGATGCCGCCTTGTTGTGCTTTTCGACGACTGCAATCTGCGCCTGAAGGGACTTCTTCAGGGACTCGTTTTCGATGCTGACGTGGTCGCGCTGGCGGACGGCCTGGTCCAGGCGTCCCTGGATCTCGTCGGTCGCCTTCTTCTGCACCTTCGAGGAGCGCGCGCTTTGCACGATCCAGCCGATGACGACGCCAAAGGCGCACACGGCAGCGAGCAGCATTGCGGATGTCAGGTCGAGGCCGATCACGGTTCACATATTGCCGTTGAAGTCTCTGGGTGGTCTGTCCGGATAGACCTCAAAATGTATGCCGGGCGCGGCCTGCGGGCAAAGCTGGCGCACGGAAACTGAGAACCGATTCAAATATTTGCACGACACGGCGGGACACGGCGCCGGCATTATGTCGAATGCGGGAGGCTAAAGTGCAGTGCCGGGCCGCCGATACCGATGTCAGAGCTAGTCCCAGGCGACGCCGTGAGCCCCAGCAAGTTCTTCCAATTCCTGCAGCAGCGATTGTCCGGCCGTGGTGATACCGACGATGTCCAGGTGCGCATCCGGCTGCTCGTTGTCAGTATTGCGGCGGTGTACTTTCACTCGGCCTATTTCGCGGCCAACGCCGCGAACATGGAATACGTCCTGTACGTGCGCTGGGTGGTGTCGCTTGCGCTGGCGGTAAACGTCGTGTTGCTCGTTGCGTTGCTCGTCAACCCGGGCGTGTCCGTGCTGCGCCGCAGTCTCGGTCCGGCGCACGATATCGCGGTGATCTCCGCGGGGCTGTACCTGGGCGAGGCCGGGGCAGCCGCGCTGGCGGCAGTGTACTTCTGGGTGACGCTGGGCAATGGTTTTCGCTTCGGCATCCGCTACCTGTACGGGTGCGCGATCCTGTCGCTGGCCGGATTCGGCACCGTCTACATGACGAGCGAATACTGGCGCAGCGAACAGACGCTGAGCACGGTGATTTTCATACTACTGCTGGCAATTCCGCCCTACGTTGCCGGGCTGCTGAAGTCGCTGCACGTCGCCAAGGCGGCGCTGAAGCAGCAGGCGAGTTTCGACGGCCTGACCGGGCTGATGAACCGGGCCGAAGTCGAGCAGAGTGTGCAGCTCATCCTCGACCAGCAGCAGGATGGGCACTTCCTGCTGTTCTGCGACCTGGACCATTTCAAGAACGTCAACGACGAAGCCGGGCATGCCGCGGGCGACAAGCTGCTGGCCGATGTAGGGCAAATCATTAAGGACTGCGTCCGCGGCGATGACCTGACCGCGCGCCTCGGCGGCGACGAATTCTGCGTGTTCATCAAGAAATGTCCGCTGCACAAGGCAAGAGAGATTGCGGAAAACATCCGCAACTCGGTGTCGGGCT
>CALKYK010000522.1 GCA_938003715.1 uncultured Gammaproteobacteria bacterium | reverse complement strand
TCCCACATCAAGACGACGCTGAAGGCCACCGCCTACTGGGGCGCGGTTCGCGTCATACCGTCCCGCGAAGTGGCCACCGATGTAATCGTGCACGGCGCGATCGAGCAGTCCGACGGCGAGTACGTCACGCTGCTGATCGGCGCATCGGACGCGACCGGGCAGCTCTGGTTCGAACGCGAGTATTCGGCACAGACCGGCATTTCGTCCTACGCCGAGTATCGCGACCGTACCCAGGATCCCTACCAGAAAGTCTTCAATGAATTCGCCAACGACCTGCACGAGTACGTGACGACGCTGGAACCGAAGCAGATTGCGCGAATCCGCGAAGGCTCCGAACTGAAGTTCTTCGCCGACATGGCGCCGCAGGCGTTCGGCAATCATCTTGCACAAAACGACGACGGCGTCGTCGAAGTGCTGCGCCTGCCCGCCGAGAACGATCCGATGGTCGACCGGTTGCGGCAGATCCGCGAGCGCGACCGGCTGGTGATCGACACGCTGAACGAGCACTACGCCAACTTCTACTACGGCATCGCGTTGCCCTACGAGGGCTGGCGCAAGCGCACCCGCGAACAGTCCGTCATGTACCGGCAGACGCGGCAGAACGCGGCAATGCGAGCTCTGCTCGGCGCGGCCGTGATGGCCGGCACGATGACGGTCGATACGAGCAGCAACAGCTATTCGCGCTACCGGGCAAAGCGCGTTGCGCAGTCGATGGCTTTCAATCGCGGCTGGAATACCGTGATCGACGCATTCCGTCAGCATCGCGCGGCGAACATCCACCGCGAGGAAATCAAGGAGCTGTCCGAGTCATTCGTTGCGGAGGCGGCACCGATGGTCGTACAGATCCAGGGCGAGACGATGCGTCTCACCGGCACGGCGGAAGCGCAGTACGAAAGCTGGCGCCGGCTGCTGAAGGAAATCTACGAGGCGGAAACCGGATTCACGGAAGCGATCGAGGTCGGCAGTCCCGCACGCACGCCGCAGCCCACCGGGTAACCCCCGAGCTCACATGCCGAAACTCGAAGACGGTGCGCAACTGGCGGACAGGTATACGCTGCTGCGCCGCCTGGGACGCGGCGGTAGCGGCCAGGCCTGGCTGGCACACGACCGCTCCGGCGCCACCCGGGTCGTCCTGAAATTCGACGACAGCGGCAGCGCACGGTCGCGTGAACTCCTGAAACGCGAATGGCGCATCGGCAGCCGGCTGATGCACCCGAACATCGTCCGCGTGTTCGAGTTCCACGATGCCGACGACGACGCGTTCTACAGCCAGCAATTCGTCGGGGAGACGACGATCGCCGCGCTGACCGGCGCCGACGCGTCCGCATCGATGCGGCCGCTCGCCATGCTCGCCGATGCGTTGCGCTACGCACATGGCAAGGGCATCGTCCACCGCGACATCAAGGCCGCTAACGTGCTGCTCGACAGCCGCGGCCTGCCGTACCTGATCGACTTCGGCGTTGCCGCAGCTCCGGGCGCGACGCCGATCGAGGGCGGCGGCAGTGACATTGCGGCCAGCCCGGCGCAGCGTTCGGGCGCCGAGGCGGATCCGGCCGACGACGTCTACGCGCTCGGTGTGCTCGCGTTCGAACTACTGACCGGCCGGCCGCCGTCCGAAGCGGAACGTCGTGCGCCCGACGTCGCGCTGGCTGGCGGCGAACGGATGCCGTCGGCGCTCGCAAACCTGCTCAGGGACATGCTGGTCCCGGATGGTCACGCAAGGCCCGACGCCGAAACCGTCGCGCGGCGCCTCGAAGAGGCCGGCTTTCCGCCGGGCCCGGCGCCCGCCCGATTCGTGCCCGGTGCGGCCAGCGACGAAATCGTTGCTCCCGCCGGGACAACGGCCCGGCGCAAG
>CALKYK010000521.1 GCA_938003715.1 uncultured Gammaproteobacteria bacterium | reverse complement strand
AGTCGAGTTGGGCCTGACGCAAACTGGTCAAGTGATGGGCACCGCCGACTACATCGTGCAGCAGACCGAGGCGTGGCTGCCGCCGGGGCTGCTGCCGACGCTGACGTTCCTGATCGCCGGCATCATCGCGTTCTCTACCGGCACGTCGTGGGGCACGTTCGCAATCATGATGCCGATCGCGATACCGCTCGCGTTCAGCTTCACCGGCGGCGAGCTCGGCCCGGTCGTGTACGCGAGCATCGCCGCTGTAGCCGGCGGCGGCGTTTTCGGCGATCACTGCTCGCCGCTTTCGGACACCTCGATATTGGCGTCGACCGGCGCCGCTTCGGACCACATCGATCACATCAAGACGCAGCTGCCGTACGCGGTACTCGTGGGACTGATCAGTATCGGCGCCTACCTCGTCATCGGCATGACGATGTGAGCGCTACTCGATCGGGCACGCAACGAACTCCGGCAACGCTTCTGCGCGACCCGTAAACGCCTGCAGCCCGGGGCAGCCCGCAGCGTCGATTCGCTCCGGCGTTTTCAGCTGGATAAAGCTCCAGGCGACCGCGGTACTGATGTCCGCCTGCGTCGGTGCATCACCGAGGAGCCACGACTCGCCGTTGCCGACGTCCGCCTCCAGCAGGCGGACCGCGTTTTCCAGCTGCCGTTCGAGCCGTTCGATCCACGGACCGTGCACGAGCTCGGCTGGCCGCTGTTCCGTTTCGATGATCAGCGACACGACCTTTTCCATTGCGACCAGCGCAGTGCCGGTCACGCGCAGGCATTCAGTCCTTGCCCCGGAGTCGGCCGGCGTCAGGCTGCGGCCCGCAAGCGTTTCCAAATGATCGATGATCAGTGTCGAATCGACCAGCACCGAGCCGTCGTCGAGTATCAGCGTCGGCACCTTGACCAGCGGGTTGATCGACAGGAAGTGCTCGTACTCGCGGAATATCGAGATCTCGCGATGCTCGTATTCGATGCCGAGAAACCGGGCGCTGATCGCGGCCCGGCGGACGAACGGCGAATCGAGGTAGCCGATCAGCTGCACGCGCGGTATTCCAGAAGAACCGGGTCGATCTCCGGGAAAAACCTGGCCGGGCTCGGCGACAGGGCTGCCCAGCGGTCGATCTCGCCCGGCGCGGCGACGCCGGGAAACTCGCTGCCGAGGCCCGCGAGATCGCGTATGGCCTGGAAGTGCAGGTGCGGCGGCCAGTTGCCGTTGCCGGGCGGCGCACCGACGGTCGCGATTGCGGTTCCGCTGGCGACCGCGGCGCCCGGTGCGAGGTTCGAAAGTACCTCGGGTCCGAGATGCCCGTACAGCGTAAAAATGTCGGCAGAGGCATGCTCGAGAATCAGGAGCGGCCCGTAGTCGAGTTCTCGATCGTTGTTCGCGACGACAGCAACGGTACCGTCGAGCGGTGCGAATACCGCGGTACCGGCATCACAGAAGACGTCGATACCGAGATGCACGGTGCGCGCTTCGGCACCGTGTGCTGCGAAATGTTCGTTCGCGTAGAGACCGCGAGGCTCGAGATAGCGGCCGAATGCAAAGCCGGTGCCCTTCGCCTGCATCTCCTCGTTAATCAGCGCGGACAGCGCCGCGACGTCGAGCCCTTCCACCGGCCGCCCGCGCAGGCGCGCGCCGCGGCTCAGGTCGAGGACGATGGCCTCGCCGTCCGTCACGATCACCGGCGCATGCGGCAGCGTCGACGGCAGCGCAGAAGTCCTCGCCCCGGTCACGGCTCGAGCACGCGGCCGTGCAGGCCGTCGAGCAACGATCCGTCCTCGCGCACGACCCTGCCGTTGACGATCACGACGTCGAATCCTTCGGCGAGCTGCAGCGGTTGCGGAAACGTCGCCGTCTCCCGCACCCGCTCGGGATCGAAGACGATGACGTCCGCACGCATGCCCTCTGCAAGCACGCCGCGATCCTCGATGCCGAGCACGTCCGCCGCGAACGACGTCATGCGGCGGATCGCTTCCTCGAGCGTCAGCGTGGCGTCCTCGCGCACGTGCGTCTCGATGATGCGCGCAAACGTTCCGTGTCCGCGCGGATGGAACCCGGTCGGGCTGCCGTCGGAGCACACGCCGACGTACGGCGCCTGCAGCAGGCGCGACTGCAGCTCGTCGTTCATGACGAAATAGGCGCCGGACGCACCGTCCGGGCCGATGACGTCGATCAGCACGTCCTCGAAAGGCAGCTCCATTTCATGAGCGAGATCGGCGAGCGTCTTGCCGGTCCACGGCTCGGTGCCGAGCAGCGTCGCCTCGGGACCGTTGCGCCGGTTGACGCGATTGCGCAGGTACTCCGCCAGTTCCTCCCGCCGCGTCGCCTTCGCCACCTCGAACTGCTCCGGCGTTTTCGCCCACACCGGGAACACGATGCCGATGCCGGTGTAGCTGGCCGTGTACGGATAAATGTCCGCCGTGATTTCGACACCGGAATCACGGGCACTTTGCAGAATCGAAAGAATACGCTCGGCCCGTTCGGCGCCCTTGCCGTAGACGGACTTGAGATGCGAAATATGTACGCGCGCGTGCTCGCCCTGGTCCAGCAGCTCGGCAATCGACGCCTCGAGCGCTTCGTCGTCTTCATTGCGCATGTGCGACATGATCAGGCGATCGTGTTCGCCGACGACGGTTGCCAGCGCGCGAAGTTCGGACTCTCCGGCGTTCAGCCCGGGGTTGTACTCGAGGCCCGTGCTCATACCGAACGTGTAGTCGAGTGCATCGTCAAGTAGTGCGTGCATTCGGGCCATGCCTTCAGGCTCGGGCTCGCTCGAGAGACCGATTCCCGACTGTTCGCGCAGCGTGCCGTGGCCGACGAACATCGCAAGATTCACGCCGATGCCCCGCGCGCGAACATCTCACCGCCAGGCCGCCCGCGGCTCGCCGTCCGCACTCGAGCCGTCCTGCCCGAGCGTGATCGTCGTCACGCCCATCGCGAGAAAATTTTCGAACTCCGGCGTCTCCTGCGGATTGCCGTGCGCGTGCAGATCGATGAAACCCGGTGACACGATTCGCCCGGCGGCGTCGATGCGACGCCCCACGCGGGCATCGACATCGTCGTCCCTGAACCGCGCATCGCCGACGAAGACGATCGTGTCGCCGACGATCGCGACATCGGCGTCGACCGCGGGCCCGCCCCGGCCGTCGAGCACGCGCCCGTTCTCGATCAGGACGTCGATCGTCTCGTGCCGGGGCAGGAACGGCGGCTCCGGCTCCGCGCAGGAACCGGCGGCGAGCGCAAGCAGAACGCCGAACGTATTGCGCAGCTTACTCATCGCTTGCGAGGTCGGTGCGATAGCGCGCGAACCAGGCGAGGATGTTGTCGACCTTGGCTACCAGGCGCGACGGCCTGCCGGCGATGCCGTGTGACGAGCCGGGCACGCGCACCATCACAGTGTCGACGCCCTTGAGCTTGAGCGCCTGGTAGAGCTGCTCGGTTTCCGAAATCGGCGTGCGGTAGTCCTCCTCGCCGGTGATCAGCATCGCCGGCGTCGTCATGTTGCCGGCCAGGGACAGGGGCGAGCGCTCCCAGTAATGCTCGAAATGCTCCCAGGGCATGCCGGGGAACTGGTGCGATATCTGGCCGATATAGGAATCGGCCGTCAGCGTCTTCGAGATCCAGTTGACGACGGGCTTCGCCACCGCCGCCGCGTTGAAGCGGTCGGTCAGGCCGATCGCATAGGCGCTGGCAATGCCGCCCGCCGAGCCGCCGGTGATGAACAGGTTCGCCGGATCCGCAATGCCCGCATCGAGCATCGCGTCCACGCCCGACATGTGATCGGCGAAGTCTTCCGGGCTCGAATACTTGTACTGCAGCAGGAGCGCGAAGTCCTCGCCGTAGGAGGTCGAGCCGCGATGGTTGTCGTAGAAGACGACGTACCCCGCCGAGGCCATGAGCTGAATCTCCGGCGAAAAGTAGGCGCCGTAAGCGAGGTGCGGTCCGCCGTGAATCTCGAGTATCAGCGGGTAGCGTTCGCCCTCCTCGTAGTCAGGCGGCGTGACGTACCAGCCCTGGATCTCGGTGCCGTCGAACGACGAGTTGTAGACGATCTCCGTGACCGTGCCGAGCGTGCGGTCGCTCAGCAAGTCGTCGTTCAGCGCGGTCACGACCTGCGTGCCGCGGCGCGTAACGACCGCGACGTCTGCCGGGCGGTACGGTGAGCCCTGCGTGTAGGCGGCGGTTCCGTTCGGCGACACGGAATACGTGCCGCTCAGGTACGGCCTGCCGAGCACGGTGCTGCCGAGACCTTCGGCGACGGCCGTGATGTCGCCATCGAGGCTCGTTCGCGCGATCTTGCGCACCGCGCGCTCGTCGTACTGGAACCAGATTTGCCGGTTGCCGACCCACTGGATGTTGCCGACCGATGCGTCGAGCGAATCAGTCAGCGCCCAGTCCTCGCCTCCGTCGTCGGTGCGCACGCGAAGAATGCTGTTGACGTACGGAACCTTGCGGTCGTCCTCGTGTACGTAGGCGATATGACGGCCGTCGGGCGAAACGTTCGGTTCGTATTCGGCACCGGCGCGATCGGTGACTTTCAGCATCGTGCCGTCGTCGACGTTGACGCTGAAGATGTCCGCCTCGCCCGGCTGGAATTCCCAACCGTCGTTGCGGTTGGCCGACAGCAGGATCGACTGGCCGTCCGGCGTGAAAGAGAGCGGCCCGTCGTGATTGAAATCGCCGCTTGTCAGCTGCCGCGGCGTGCCACCGTCCGCCGGCAGCACGAACACGTGCGAGTGGGCCGGTTCGAGGAAGCCCTGCCCGTCCCAGCGGTACTGCGGCGTGTCGATGACGATGACAGGGTCCGACCATTCGGCACCCTCGGGTTTCTTTCGTGCCGGCGCCAGCGACGCCTTTTCCGCAGCGACGTCCATGATGAACGCCAGACGCCGGCCGTCGGGCGACCACGCGAGGTTCGACGGCGACTCGCGCAGGTTCGCGACCAGGCCGGTGTGCCCGGCATCCATCCAGCGCACGAATATTCCGGAGCCTGTGTCGGTCGAAGACACGTAAGCGATGCGATCGCCGCTCGGCGACCAGCGCGGCGACGATGCGCTTTCAGTGCCCGAAACCAGTGGCCGGTGGTTGCCGCCGTCCGCGTCGACGATCCACAGGTTGGTCCGCGTGCTGTCGGTCATGATGTCGTTCATGCGCCTCTCGTACACGATGCGGCTTCCGTCGGGCGAGACCTGCGGATTGTTCGCATATTCCAGTTCGAAGACGTCCTCGGCGGCAAAGGGCTTAACGTGATCGTCGGCGGCTGCGGTCGCGACGGCGACCAGAAGCGTTATCGTAGTCAGTATTTTTCGCATCATTGTTTTAAGGCTCACTGTCGAGTCGGTATTGCGCAATCTGTACTTCAGGCCCGTAGTCCGCGTAGTCGCCGTCCGTGCGCCGCGCGCGAAACTCGGACCAGCAGATGGGCCGGTAGCGCGCCGGCCGCGCTTCGCTGACGGTCGACGGCAGCGGGCTGACGACGGTTTCCGCGGACGGGTTGAAGAAAAAGGGAATGCTGTAGCGATCGCGATCGTGCATCGCCCTGACGCGATGGATTGCCGCGCGGTAAATGTCGTTCGACCACACCTGCATCATGTCGCCGGTGTTGATGACGAACGCGCCCGGCATCGGCGCAATGTCGTGCCAGTAACCGTCGTGAAACACCTGCAGCCCGCCGACGTCGTCCTGCATTAGCACTGTCAGTGCGCCGGCATCGGTGTGATGGTGCACGCCTAGATCGGCGGGCAGGCGATCGACGTTCGAATCCGCCAGCGGATCCGCAACCGGGTAGTAGTTCAGGCGGATGAAACCGGTATGGGACGGCGCGAAGTCACTCTCCATCGCATCGGCCGGCAGGTCGAGGCCGACACAGAACGCTTCCAGCAGCTCGAGCGACAGAGCGGTGACGGCGTCGCGGTATTCGGACATCGTCTCGCGGAAGCGCCCGTCGAGTTCCGGCCAGCGGTTTTCCGCGCCGTAGATCGGGTCCCGGCCTTCCGCGGTGAAATCGAACACCTCTTTCTTGTCCCGCTGGTTTTTCGTCAGCTCGTTGTCGTAGTAGCCCCAGGGGTTTTCGCGCGTGCGCAGGATCGACCGCTTCAGGCTGCGCGGCGCGGCGAACAAGCGCTGCATTTCGGCGACGGTGCGCTCGATGAGGGCGCGCGGCACGCCGTGCTCGACGACCTGGAAAAAGCCCCAGTCCCGGCAGGCAGCAGCAATTGTGTCGATCGCCGGACGGGCGGCGGCCGAGCTGACGTCCGCGCGCAGTGCGCTGACGTCGATGACCGGGACGCCGGAGGCGGACGCCCCGGCAATCGGGTACTGGTCGAGATCCGTTTGCATCGGGCCTTCGTCTCGTTACGGGTCGAAGCCGACGATAACCGGGTCGTGGTCCGAGGTGCGGGCGGGATCCGACGCGTCGAACAATCCGGGGTCGCGGCCGAACTCGAGATTGTAGTCGAGTAGCGGCGCCTCGTCCGCGTTGATATGCCACTCCGTCGCGCCGCGCACGCGCGCTGCCAGCGACGGCGAGGCGAGCGCATGGTCCAGTGCACCGACGCGGCCGTCGAACGAGAAGGAATAGGCGGCCGGGCCGACGTGTCGCTTCAGCAGGTTGATGAATCCCGCCTCCTCGAACGCGATGACGGGATCCTCCTCGAGATACGCGTTCAGGTCGCCGATCACGAGCACGTCCGGGTCGCCGCTTGCAGTCGGGTCCGTTTGCAGCCAGTCCGCTTCTGCTTTCGCCGCATTGCGCCGGGTCAGGTTGCAGTTGCCCTGCCCGTCACGGCGATTCGGGTCGCCGACGTCGTCGCAGGGAGACCCTTTGGACTTGAGGTGATTTACCGCGACCGTGAACGTGCCGCCCGTTTCGCGGTGGCGAAACGACTGCGCCAGCGCCGGCCGGTTCCTGTCGTCGTCGAACCGCACATCGACGGCGTTCGTCAGCAACGCGAAGTCGCCCGACGGTACGACGGTATCGCGGTGGATGATTGCGACGGTAATCGCGTCCGTTCCGATAACGCCGGTATCGACGTATGCCCAGCCGCCATCGCCGGAGTCGTTCAGGCCGCGGACGATGTCGGCGAGCGCCGCGCCGCCGTCGTTTTCGATTTCCATGAGCCCGACGACGTCGACGTCCATGTGCAGGATCGTGTTGACGGTCTTGGCCCGCTGCCGCGCGAATTCCGCTTCACTGTCGGCGCCGCGGCAGCCTTCGGTGCCACCGGGACCGCAGCGCGGCGTGCCGTCGTCGACGGTCGGGAAAAAGTTGAGCAGATTGAAGCTCGCGACCCTGACGCTGCCGCCCACCGTCTGCGGCCGGTCCTGCGGCGGGTTCCGGACCTCGAAGACCGGGGGTTCCGCCGGCATCAGTCGCCAGGTTTCGAAACCATTCGGCCCGCTGCCGCGGCTGTAGCGGAGGTTGCCGGTCAACGCGGTCACGCGATCGCCGCCGCGAACGCGATACCCGGCCGGGTCCGCTCGATTCGGCCGCAGGTGGCGGACGTGCGGCGCATTCTGCACGGCGAGACCGTCGTCGAGCACGATCGTGCGCGCCGCGACCTCGTTTTCGTAGGCGGCATATCCCGAGACGTTCGGCCGCGTGCGGTTCGTGAACTGTTCGACGCGTCCTCCGGCGGCCAGCGTCAGCGCGCCGTAACGCTCCAGATCCGACAGGTCGGTAATCGTCAGCGGACCGGCGACGCTGACCAGCATGCCTTCGTAACGCTCGAGGTCCGCGATCGTTTCGCCGTCGCTATTGGTCACCGTCGGCACCGGCAGCGAAACAGACGTTGGCTCGATCGCCCCGCTACCTGCAATCGTCACCGCGGACGCGACGACCTGGGTTTCGCCGAAGTGCTCGGTAACGGTCCCGGCGACGACGACACGCTGCCCGACCTCGACGTCGACGGCCGGATCGGGCCCGTCGAAGACGAAAATGCCGTCGGACGTGTCCGGATCACCGTCCGGCTGCTCCGACTGCAGGAAGAAGCCGCCGAGACTGTTCGACGAGTCGGCGTCGCGCTCCTGGAAGTCACCGGTGACGATGCCGGACACGGTGACGGTCCGGCCCGCCAGCAGGCTCGCCGGCCCGCTGCCCTGGATTTCGGCAATTGGCGTCGAGCCGTCAAAGGCTGCCGGCGCGCGACTGCCGCCGGGGCAGGCCGCGATCGTCAGGCAAAGCAAAAGAAAGAAGAATCTTTTGGGCAAAAGTAACCGGGGGTCTGTGCGGCAGGAGCGCGATTTATAGCACAGGCTCCGGTTCGGTTGAGGCGGTGCCTTGCAGCCCTTCCCCAAACCACCTGCGTTGCCGGTGTTCAGGTACTACAGGGGTTTGTAGCGGACTCGGGGTGTCCCGTCCGGGCTTTCCAAGTTCGGAGGGGACACCCCGAGGTCGCTGCGGCTGCGAAGCTTCAATTCGGGAATTCGCTGACCGGGAACGGCGCTCCTTCTGATGAAGGAGCGCCGCCGTGGTTACCGCACCAGCTGCAGGGAATCGCTGGCAATCTCGCCGCTCGGCGACATGACATAACGCTGCATCTGCCAGCCGATGTAGAAGCTGCCGGTCTCGTCCGGATTCTCGGAGACCTTGATCTCCTCGGGCGCGACGCGCTTTTTCAGGTGCTCGCTGAAGAGCTTGGCAATGCTCGGTTTCTCTGCCGCGATAACGATGTCCATGGCGACCTCCTTCCGTGTCACCGGCTGCATGCCGGTATGCCATTCCGTCGATGTCGCGTGCAGGTTACGTCGGTACCGATTAACCGAAGATGAAAAATAAGTGAACGGTGACTGAACCGTTACGAATATTGACGATTGTGGGTCAGCCGCGGAGATAGTCGTCCGTGCCGTCCAGCCAGTCGTCGCGGCGCGGCGACCACATGTCCATCCCCTCGACGTCGCCGATTGCGGTGGCCTCGTGAGGCAGGTTGGACGGGATCACGACGACGTCACCGGGACCGAATTCGCGCTCGTCCGAGCGATCGGCGCCGAAGATAAAACGCATGCGGCCGCTGATGACCTGGGTGATCTGCTCGTGCTCGTGGTGGTGCAGCGGGACGACGAAGCCGTCCCTGAGATAGATGCGGGCGACGGTCATGCGCTCGCCGGTGACGATGCGGCGTTGCATCGAGGGATTCACGGTTTCGAGCTCCACCTCGTCCCAGTTGATCGAATTCAGCGCGGTCATGGGTCGTCACCTCGTCGGTCGGTACGAATGGACAGGTCGTCGAGCATGATCGCACCTTTGCGGCTGCGATCGAAGACCAGGCCGATCCCGGCGAGGGTCGCCGGATCGAACGCCGGGTTCTGCACGATGAAATCGGCGAGCGGCAGTTCGAATCCGCGAAACAGCGCTTCGCTCGGCGGCTCGGGGTCCAGGAACCAGGCGTGTCGGGAGCGGGTCCGGACTTGCGGGTACAGCACGTCGTCGTGGCTGAGCGGCAGCCGCGCGACATCGCCGTCGGCATCCCTGACTTCGATCGTGAAATCGATCGGCGCAGATTCTTCGTCCCCTGCATCCTGCGGCGCGTCCCCGACCGGCTCGAATCCGTCGGGCAACGTGTCGATGTCCGCCGTCGAGATTGCGGCGACGAGCACGTCACCGGGGCCGGCAACGGAGTATTGCTGCGCGATGCTGAAATCGACCCGCCCGGTATCGCTGCTGTAGGCATCGTCCCACGCGAACACTGCCGAATGCGTGTCGAGGACGTCGTACTTCAGCGTGTTGCGTACCTCGTACCAGCGGCTGAGGTTCTGCGCCGAAATCCGCCCGCCCGGCACCGATGCGGTCGACGGATCGATGTCCTCCTCGAAGTCCGCGAGCGCATGCTGCTCCGTCGAATCGTAGCGATTGATGTAAAAGGTGTCGGGGAGCCAGCCGGCCGCGTAACGCGCGTCACGGAATATCGGCAGGTATTCCTCGCGATCGTTCAGCACGATTTCGAGAAAGGCCGTGAAGTAGACACGCGCGACGTTGCGTTGCGCCTCACCGTCCATGATGTCGTCGAGATCGAGCACCCAGGCGCGGTAGATGCTCATGTCGAGGTTTTCCCAGGTCGTATTGAACTGGCCGTGATTCGCGCCCTGCACGTAAAGGCTCGAGCGGAAGCGGAACGCATCGCCGCTGAACGACACGCGCGCATACTGCGCGGTGCCTTCGAAGGACTGCACGTCGCCGTCCATGTCGCCGTGGATCGTGAAGTAGTTGACGTCGCGAATCGGCTTGCCGCTGTCCCGCGGTTCGTACTGGCCGTCGACCGGGGCGATCGCGATGACCCCGCGCAGGTTGAAGCCGAAGTCGAACTCGAGGCTCGCGTCGTCCGGGTAGCGATCCAGGTCGTTGAAGGCGGCGGCGACGGCCACTGCCTCGCCGCCGCGGGAATGGCCGAACAGCGCGACCCGATCCATGTCCACCCTTCCTGCGAATCGATGCCCGGGCTCGCGGTTCCAGTCGCGCCATTGTGCGAGGTGCTGCAGCAGGAGCCACCCGCGCGCGTCGTTTTCTTCCTTGAGACCGGGCCGCTCCGCGAACACCTCGACCCGGGCCGACATCGACGAATTGATGAAGTTTTCGTCGACCGACGCGAGGATGATGCCGCGACTTGCCAGGTGCTCGCCGAGCCAGTCATAGCCCGGATCGGAGAAATCCTCCATCGAATGATTGCCGTGCACGATGAGTACCAGCGGAAAAGGACCGTCGCCGTCGGGATACCAGACTCGCGCCTGCAGCGGCAGCTCGGTCGCATCGAATCCCCAGTAGCGGGTGCGGAGCCAGCCGGAGAAGCCGTCCCAGTTTTCGATCAGTTTGGACCCGTCGACGCTGCGCGCAAGCAGGTCCGCGCCGGCGCCATACTCTTCGCGACGCAGGTCCCGGCCGGAACCGTAGGTAAGCGTACGCACGGTGTAGGCACCGGCGAGGCCGGGGTTCGGCAGGTCGAGCGTGCGGTCATCGAGGCGGTAGTCCTCGAGCAGCGGATTCGCCGGCCCCTTGTCGTGAAAGATTGCGTACGCCCCGCCGAGCAGGCCGGCGACGCCGGCGCACAGCGCGGCCGCGGCCGCTTTGTGTGCGCGGAATCTGAATCCGGCGCGATACAGCACGCCGATGCCGCCGCCGGTCAGCGCCACCAGCACCAGCAGTACGCCGGTAAAGACGAGTTTCTCCGGTTCGTCTCCGGGCGCAAAGGACAGCAGGATGAACGGCGCGAAAACGACCAGCGCGTAGCGTATCGGCGCCGGCAGCCGCGCAATGACCACGACGATCAGCAGCGCGACGGCGCCCGCGGCGAATACGGCCGTCGTCTGCAGGACGTACGCGGGCAGCTTCTGCAGCGTGAAGTCCTGGACGTAGTACGCGGCGAAATAGAACGTCACGATCGTCGCAACGAGAAGATAGATCGCCGTCGCGGCGCCGTGAATGGCGGATTGCGGGAGCGACAAACCGGACGAGATTCGAGTCGACAGAGCGCGCAATCGATCGACCATGCTCATTGTAATCCCCGACCGACCGTGGGTCGGGCGATTGAACCACAACGGGAACGGGAGGAGAAACGCGCGGCTGACTAGCGTGTGACTTCGACGAACGTCGAAAGAAACTCGAGCCCGCGGCGCAGTTCGCGGCGATTGATCGTCGCGCGCGAAACGCCCTCGTAGTTCGCGACCACCCAGCGCACGCCGTGGGCCTCGCAGTAGGCCCAGAGCAGCTTGCCGATCTGCCACACGTCGTCGCGGCGTCCGCACTGCGGACAGCCGGTGAACTCGCGGCGACGGTGCAGCGGGAAGGCGATGATATCGGCGGAGCTGGCGGCCATGGCAAACCTGTTTCGATTCGACTTGCCATGAATAATCAAAGACGTGCGAGACCGCCGTGATGCGGCTCTCAGCGCGGCGGCCTGCGCGCCGGCCGATGCCGGAACTGAGAACCACGTCGCGTCTGCCGCTGCTGCCGGACGGTCGCGCAAGTGTGCTATATAAGGGGCCCGCTGCCCGTCAACCAACGAATACCAAGAGGCGCATCATGAAAAAACTACTGCTGGTCGCGCTGG
>CALKYK010000520.1 GCA_938003715.1 uncultured Gammaproteobacteria bacterium | reverse complement strand
GGCGATGCCGAACGTTTCGCCGCAGCCGATAGCAAACGTCGGGATCATTTTCAGGTCGAAGGCCGAAGCATGGTCGTTGTACACGAGGAAGATCACGTCCGGTTTCTCCTCGGCGATCCACTGCTTCGAGAACTCGTAGCCGGCGAACAGCGGTTTCCAGTAGTCCTCCCCGGCCTTGCCGAGGTCCAGTGCCGCACCGATCGCCGGCACGTGCGAGGTCGCGACGCCGGCGCTAATCCTGGCCACGATCCTGCTCCTTTTTGTAGCGATTGCCTTCGATGGACCGGCCGCCCGACAGCATCATCTTGCGGTACTCCTGCGGCTCGGTGCCGGTCATCGACGCGGCGCCGATCTCGAACGACTGCTCGTCGGTGAAAAACAGCTTGGCGAAGAAATAAACGTTGCCGCCGAGTTCGATCACGCGGTTGTAATCGCGATCGAGCACGGCCTGCTTCTGCTCGTCTGTGATCGGCCACTCGTCGAGATAGGCCTTCTCGTCTGCGAGAAAGCGCTTGCGGTTGTCGGCCTTCATCAGCGAGTAGAAGAACTGGTTCAGGTGATAACCGCGGCGCGCCATCTTCGAATCGAAGACCGTCGTACCGGGAATATCGTCGTAAGGTCTGTCGAGCGCCATCAGCTTGAATCCTCGGGCCAGTAAAGCCGCATCGGGTTGTCGACGAGCAGCTTTTGCTGCAGTTCCGCGGTAACGGCGATTTCACGAACGTAATCGACGAGCTTGCCGTCGTCCGGCATGTGCGATTTCAGGTTCGGGTGCGGCCAGTCGGTGCCCCACAGTACGCGATCCGGGAACGTCTCGACCACGCGCCGGCCGAACGGCACCACGTCCGCATAGTCCGGCGGACCGCTGATCGTCAGGCGGTCGGGACAGCTGACCTTCGCCCACATGTTCTCGTTGTCGGTGAGCAACTCGATGAAGGCATCGAATTCCCGGCCGTGCGGATCCTTGCTGACGTCGGGCCGCGCCATGTGGTCGAAGATGATCGTCGTCGGCAGCGACGCCAGGAAGCCGGCCAGTTCGGGCAGGTCCTGCGATTCGACGTAGATGACCAGGTGCCAACCGAGTGGCCGCACACGCTCCGCCACCTCAACCAGCGTGTCGTGCGGCAGCACGTCGACGAGCCGCTTGACGAAATTGAAGCGCACGCCGCGCACGCCGGCCGCGTCGAGCGCTTGCAGCGCCTCGTCGCTGACGTCGCGCTTCACCGTGGCGACGCCCCGCGCGCGGCCGTTCGAGTCATTCAGTGCATCGACCAGCGCCCGGTTGTCGGCGCCGTGACAGGTCGCCTGCACGATGACGTTGCGTTCGAAGCCGAGCTGATCGCGCAGCGCCCACAGCTTTTCCTTCGGCGCATCGCAGGGCGTGTACTTGCGCTCCGGCGCGTACGGAAACACGTCGCCGGGGCCGAACACGTGGCAATGGGCGTCGACCGCACGGGCAGGTACCTTGAAATCGGGCTTCGACGGGTTCGGATGGAACTCGAGCCACCCGTCGTCCATTTTGAATGCGGGTTCGCTCATCGGCCCTGCGCCTTCAAATGCGTGTCCAGGCGCGGGAAGACCCGCCGCGCGTTGCCTTCGAACACCTTGTAGCGGTCCTCGTCGTTCAAATCGAGCGCGTCAACGTAGCGTTTCGTGTCGTCGAAGTAGTGACCCGTTTGCGGATCGATGCCGCGCACCGCGCCGACCATTTCGGATGCGAAAAGCACGTTGTCGACGTCGACGACCTCGAACAGCAGGTCGATGCCCGGCTGGTGGTAAACGCAGGTGTCGAAGAATACGTTCTTCATCACGTGGCCCGACAGCTCCGGCTTCTTCAGCATGTCGGCGAGCCCGCGGTAGCGGCCCCAGTGATACGGCACGGCACCGCCGCCGTGCGGGATGACCAGGCGCAATTCCGGAAAATCTGCGAACAGGTCGCCCTGGATCAACTGCATGAATACGGTGGTGTCGGCGTTGATGTAGTGCGCGCCCGTAGCGTGAAAGCACGGGTTGCAGCTCACGGACACGTGGATCATTGCCGGCACGTCGAGCTCGCAGAGCTTTTCGTACATCGGGTACCAGTAGCGATCCGTCAGCGGCGGCGAGTTCCAGTGCCCGCCCGAAGGGTCGGGGCTCAGGTTACAGCTGACGAAGCCGAGCTCCGTCACGGCCCGCTCGAGTTCTTCGATTGGACCGGCCAGCGACTCGCCGGCGACCTGCGGAAGTTGCGCGCCGCCGACGAAGTTTTCCGGGTACAGGTCGACGACGCGCCTGATCAGGTCGTTATTCGCGCGCGCCCAGTCCATCGAGGTCTCCGGATCGCCGACATGGTGCGCCATCGCCGAGGCGCGCGGCGAGAA
>CALKYK010000519.1 GCA_938003715.1 uncultured Gammaproteobacteria bacterium | reverse complement strand
TCGTCGCCGACCCGGACTTCCGGCCGGTCGGCGAACTTGATCAGCACGTCGTCGAAACCGAAGTCGCGGTAGATGCTCAGGATCAGATCGCAGACGGCGACGGTCTCGGAAGTGATCTGTTCGGGCGTGCAGAAAATGTGTGCGTCGTCCTGCGTGAACGCGCGGACCCGCAGCATGCCGTGCAGCGCGCCGGACGGTTCGTAACGGTGCACCTTGCCGAATTCGGCGAGACGAAACGGCAGGTCGCGATAGCTCTTGATGCCCTGCTTGAACACCTGCACGTGACCCGGGCAGTTCATTGGCTTGATCGCGTAGTTGCGGCCGTCCTCGGTCTCGGTGGTGAACATGTGCTGGCCGAAGGATTCCCAGTGCCCGGAGGCCTCCCACAGCGAACGATCCATCAGCTCCGGTGTGTTGACTTCGTGATAGCCGGCGTCGACCTGCCGCTGTCGCATGTAGTCGACCAGGTTCCGGAACAGCGCCCAGCCTTTCGGGTGCCAGAACACCGCGCCCGGCGCTTCCTCCTGGAAATGGAACAGGTCCATCGTGCGGCCGAGCACGCGATGGTCGCGTTTTTCCGCTTCCTCGAGGCGCTTCAGGTACGCCTTGAGCTGTTTTTCGTTCGCCCAGGCGGTGCCGTAGATCCGCTGCAGCATTTCGTTGCGCGAATCACCGCGCCAGTAGGCGCCGGACACGCGCATCAGCTTAAACGCCTTGCCCAGTTTGCCGGTCGAAGGCAGGTGCGGTCCGCGGCAGAGGTCGATGAAGTCACCCTGGCGATACAGCGTGATCGGCTCGTCCGGCGGGATCGCCTCGATGATCTGCGCCTTGTATTCCTCGCCCTGGTTGCGGAAAAAGCGCACCGCCTCGTCGCGGTCCCAGACTTCGCGAATGATTTCCTCGTTACGCTCGACGATCTCGTGCATGCGCCGCATGATCACCTCGAGGTCTTCCTCGGTGAACGGTTCGTCGCGCGCGAAATCGTAGTAGAAGCCGTTCTCGATCGCCGGCCCTATCGTGACCTGCGTTTCCGGCCACAGCTCCTTGACCGCCTCGGCGAGCACGTGAGCCGCGTCGTGTCGCAGAAGCTCGAGCCCGTCGTCCGAATCTCGCGTGACGATTTCGACCGAGGCGCCGTCCTCGATGTCCCGCGTCAGGTCGCGCAGCTCGCCGTCGACGCGCACCGCGACGGCATCGCGAGCGAGACCCTTGCCGATCGATGCGGCGACATCGGCGCCGGTCGGCATCGATTCGAACTGGCGTTCGGAGCCGTCAGGTAGTTGAATTGCTGGCATTTTTTTCCGTGCCGGGGCGGCATTTCCAAGCCCGCGCTATTGTACCGGAACGGGACGCGGTGCCAACCGCAACACGCTTCGATGCAAGTCCCGCCGCGTCGCAAGCCGGCGACCAATGGCGTGCTCGCCCGCCTGTGTATTGCGCGGATGAACACGTACAATTGCGCGGCGCCTCCGCCCCGGAACCGGACCAGATGTCGACAAGCGAAAGCACGGATTTCATTCGCCAGATCATCAGCGACGACCTGGCAAGCGGCAAACACGGCGAGGTCGTGACCCGGTTCCCGCCGGAACCGAACGGCTTCCTGCACGTCGGCCACGCGAAATCGATCTGCCTGAATTTCGGCGTAGCCGAGGAATTCGGCGGTCGCACGTTCCTGCGTTTCGACGACACAAATCCCGGCCGGGAAAGCGAGGAATACGTCGAAGCCATCAAGGCGGACGTGCGCTGGCTCGGCTTCGACTGGCAGGAGCGCCTCACCCACGCGTCGGACTACTTCGACCGGCTCTACGACGCCGCAGTGCGTCTGATCGAAATGGGCAAGGCCTACGTCGACAGCCTGAGCGCCGAGGACATACGCGCCTACCGCGGCACGCTCACCGAGCCCGGCAAGGACAGCCCGTATCGCACTCGCAGCGTCGAGGAAAACCTCGACCTGTTCCGGCGCATGCGTGACGGCGAGTTCGCCGACGGCGCGCACGTGCTGCGGGCAAAGATCGACATGGCATCGCCGAACATCAACCTGCGTGACCCGACCCTGTACCGCATCCGGCACATTGCGCACCAGAACGCCGGCGACAAATGGAAAATCTACCCGCTCTACGATTTTGCGCACGGCCTGTCCGACGCATTCGAGGGCATCACGCATTCGCTCTGCACGCTGGAATTCGAGGATCACCGCCCGCTGTACGACTGGTTTCTCGATCAGCTCGATCCGCCACACCGGCCGCAGCAGATCGAGTTTTCACGCTTGAATCTCGCCTACGCCCTCACCAGCAAGCGCAAGCTGAACCAGCTGGTCGAGGAAGGAATCGTGTCGGGCTGGGACGATCCGCGACTGGCGACGCTGGCGGGGATGCGACGGCGCGGTTATCCGCCTGCCGCGCTGCGCGATTTCATTTCCCGCATCGGCGTGACCAAGAAAGACAACCTGATCGAAATGGGCGTGCTGGAAAACAGAGTCCGCGAAACGCTGGACCACGACGCCGAGCGCCGCATGGCCGTCATGCGGCCGCTCAAGGTCGTGCTGACGAATTACCCCGATGGCCAGGCGGAGAAAATGCGCGCCGTCAATCATCCTCACCGTGAGGACCTCGGCACGCGCGAGGTCGATTTCTCACGCGAGCTCTGGATCGAGCGCGACGACTTCATGGAAGACGCGCCACGCAAGTTCTTCCGCCTGAAGCCCGGCGGCGAAGTGCGGCTGCGTTTCGCCTACATCATTCGCTGCGACGAAGTCATCAAGGATGCGAATGGCGACGTGATCGAGTTACGCTGCAGCTACGATCCCGACACGAAGAGCGGCAGCGCGAAGAGCGATCGAAAGGTCAAGGGCACGATTCACTGGGTTTCCGCGACGCACGCACTCGCCGCGGCGGCCAGGCTCTACGCCCGCCTGTTCACGGTTCCCGATCCCGGCGCCGCGGAAAACTTCGTCGAACACCTCAACCCGGACTCGCTGCAGGTCGTCGACGCGCGCCTCGAGGCGTCACTGGCCGACGCGGAGTCCGGCGATGCATTCCAGTTCGAACGTCTCGGCTACTTCTGTCCCGATGCAACCGATCACACGAAGGGCAAACCGGTGTTCAACCGGATCGTCACGCTGCGGGACAGTTGGGCAAAAATTGAAAAACAGGCGCTAGCTAAATAACAAGCGGGCGCTGAACGTCGATCGGCGCCGATAAGTTTTCGGTCGCAAGACACCATTGCTGTAGGCGCCTGCCCAGCGGGTGACTGTCATAGTGGCGGCGACCACCGGGCATGCCTTTCTTCCTCGAAAAGCCCTTAACTCGGTCGAAAGACATACCCGATGTCCGCCGCCCGTAGCAGCAGGTGCCCGCGACAAGAGAACCAACCCACTCAGTAGTGGGAAGCCGCGGTCTGCGGGTGGTCGTTTCGGGGGCGTGGCCGGCCAGGGACGGCCGGCCCACGAGCCTACA
>CALKYK010000518.1 GCA_938003715.1 uncultured Gammaproteobacteria bacterium | reverse complement strand
CAACATCTTCGATAGTGAACCGGACCTGATCCAGGAGGCGTCGGGCCACTTCCGCACCGCGGAACTGCTGGGCCGTACCTTTACCCTGACCCTTCAGGGCAACTGGTAAGCGCCGACAATCATCCGGCCTGATGGCCGGTTGCAGGGGCCCGCTGGCGACAGCGGGCCCTTTTCATTTGCGATAAGCTTGACGACGTTCCCTCCACGACGCTTGCGGCCAATGTGAAGGAATCGCTGACTGCATTGCTGAACGACGTTCGGGCGGCGGCACGCGACCTGGTGCCGATCGTCGTGGTTATCGGTGTATTCCAGGCGTTCGTCATCCGCCAGCCCGTCGACGGTTTGCTGACGATCGTCTCCGGCGCAGCGCTTGTCGTGCTGGGCCTCGCCTTTTTCATCTTCGGCCTGCGGCTCGCGCTTTTTCCCATCGGCGAAAGTCTCGCCGTTTCGCTGGCCGACAAGGGCAGCGCGTTCTGGCTGATCGGCTTCGCATTCGTGCTCGGCTTCGGCACGACGATCGCCGAACCGGCGCTGATCGCGATAGCCGAGGAAGCCGCCGACGTTGCCGCAGATGCATCCCTGATCGCAGCGACCGACGAGGCCAGGCAGGACTATGCCCAGGGCCTGCGTCTGACCGTAGCGCTCGCCGTTGGCGCGGCTCTGGTCATTGGCGTCTTTCGAATACTTTTCGACTGGTCGCTGCCGGTGCTGATCATCAGCGGCTACGCGATTGCCATCCTGCTTACCGGCATCGCGCCGCCCGAGATCGTCGGCGTTGCCTACGATTCGGGTGCGGTAACGACGTCGACGGTAACGGTGCCGCTGGTCACGGCCCTCGGCGTCGGTCTTGCGAGTTCGCTCAAGGGCCGTAACCCGATGACCGACGGCTTCGGGCTGATCGCATTCGCATCATTGACACCGATCCTTTTCGTACTGGCTTTCGGAATGCTGGCATCGTGGAACTGATCATCGCGACTTCGGAGTTCCTGGTCGACACGGCAAAGGACGTGTTACCGATCGTCGCATTCCTGTTCGGCTTCCAGTACTTCGTCATCCGCCAGCCGATGCGGGACGGCGCCCAGATCGCAGCGGGGTTTGTATTCGTCGTGGTCGGGCTCGGCCTGTTCCTGGTCGGGCTCGATAAGACGCTGTTCCCGCTCGGCCGGCTGATGGCGGAGCAGCTGACGAGCCCTGCAATGCTCGCCGGGAGCGGAGCGGCAGTTGCGGTCGACTGGCAGGACTACTACTGGGTGTACCTGTTTGCGGTATCGGTCGGCCTCGCCGCGGCACTCGCCGAACCCGCGCTGATTGCCGTATCGATGAAAGCGAATACCGTTTCCGGCGGCGCGATATCGGTGTGGGGGCTGCGCTCGGCCGTTGCCATCGGCGTCGGTATCGGCGTGGCGCTCGGCTGTTTCCGCATCATCACCGGTCTGCCGCTGCACTGGTTCATCGGTGCGCTGTACGTGGTCGTAATCGTGCAGACCGTGTTCGCGCCGAAACTGATCGTGCCCCTTGCGTACGATTCTGGCGGTGTCGCGACGTCGACCGTCACGGTACCGCTGATTGCGGCGCTCGGTCTCGGCCTCGCGGAAGCGGTGCCCGGACGCAGCGCGTTACTGGATGGATTCGGCCTGGTGGCTTTTGCGTGTTTGTTTCCGATAATCTCGGTTCTCGCGTACAGCCAGCTCGCCTTGTTGAGAGAGCGCGCCGCCTCGTCCGAGCGACGTGATGGCGCGGATTGAGAGGTGAAAGATCATGCACTTTAAACTGATCGTCGCGTTCGTCGAGGACAGCAAGACTGACGAAATCATGGACGCGGCACGTGACGCCGGCGCCACCGGCTGCACGGTAATCAACAACGCGCGAGGAGAGGGTATCAAGGAAAGCAAGTCCTTCTTTGGCCTCACGCTCACGACCCAGCGCGACGTCCTGCTGCTGCTGGTCGAGGAACATTTGAGCAGGGACATTCTGGAGCACATCGGCGAGGTCGGTCGGTTCGATGACGAGCCCGGCACGGGTATCGCGGTACTGATCGAGGTCGAAGATGCGGGCGGTGTGATGCACCAGGCGAAGGAACTCGAGGAAATCGTGGAGGAACAGATATGACCATCAGAAACTACGGCCCCGTGCGTAACTGCATGCGCACCGATGTCACCGAGGTGGACGGCCAGATCGACGTCATGTCGGCGCTGAAGATCATGAAGGACGTCGGTGACACCAGCCTGATCGTCAAGCGCCGCGATGAAAGCGACGAAATCGGGCTGCTGCTGTTCTCGGATATCGCCAAGAAGGTCATAGCGAAGAACCGCGCGCCCGAAAGGGTCAGCGTGTACGAGGTCATGGCCAAGCCGGTGCTGACCGTGCGGCCCGACATGGAGATACGCTATTGCGCGCGACTATTTGAGAACTTTTCCATCAGCCACGCGCCCGTCGTCGAAGGCGACAAGATCATCGGCACCGTGAGCTACTATCGCCTGGTGCTGCACGGACTGCTGCCCGAACTCGATTAGGCATCCGATTCCCACGCGACCATCGAGTCGAAGTCGCGTGCAATCAGCTCGCCGTACTTCGCTTCGAGCTTGTCGCGTTTCACCTTCAGTGTCGGTGTCAAAAGGTCGTTCTCCGTCGTCCATTCGTCATCGACAATGATCATGCGACCCAGATTCTCGTGAGACTCGAGCCCGGCGTTTACCTGCCCCAGCGTCGCCTCAAGGCTTTCCCGTATTTCATCCTTTGACTTCGAGCGTGCCGCGTCCGACAGCACGACGACCGCCACCGGTGCCGGCTGCCCGGTGCCCATCACGCAGATCTGTTCGAGCAGGGGATTGCCGGAGAGTTTCGACTCGATCGGCACCGGCGTGACGTACTTGCCCTTTGCCGACTTGAAGATGTCCTTGACCCGGCCCGTGATGCGAAACGCCTGCACGGACTCGTCCCAGATCGCGCGGTCACCGGTGCGAAAGTAGCCGTCGTCGGTGAACGACTCCCTCGTGAGTTCCGGCATCTTGTAATACTCGGTAAACAGCCCGGGACTTTTCAGCAGGATTTCGCCTTCTTCGGACAGTTTCATATCCGTTCCGTCGACCGGCACACCGATCGTCCCCAGCCGCTCGGCCTTGAACGGAATGTTGCCGCAGGAGAGCCCACTCGTCTCGCTCATGCCCCAGCCTTCGCCGATCCGCACGCCGAGTTTTTCCCACCACTTCAGGGTCAGCGGCGAAATTGGCGCGCTGCCGGAGCCGAAATGGCGGCAGTTGTCGAAACCGAGTTCGGTACGGATTTTTTTTGCCACAGCCTTGCCGATGATCGGCAAAGCCAGCAGTAGCCGGAGTTTTGCCGGCGCAATTTTCGCATGCACACCGGACTGGAACTTGACCCACAGCCGCGGCACCGAAATGAAGACGGTCGGCCTCGCGCGTTTCAGGTCACGTGGAAACGTCTCGAGCGACTCGACGAACGAAACCCCGGCACCGGCGTAAATCGCCGGCCCGGCAGTGCAGGTGCGCTCCGTGATGTGCGCGAGCGGCAGGTAGGAAAACAGGTGATCGTCGGGTCCCGCATCGATCGATGCGCGTGCAGCCTCACTGGCGTATTCGTAAGCACCAAAACTGATCACGACCCCTTTCGGTCGGCCGGTGCTGCCCGACGTATACAGGATCGTCATGACGTCGTTCTTGTCCGGCTGCGCAGGCACCTGGAGCGGTTTGTTGGCGTCGATCAGCGCCTGCCATTCGTGCTGGCTCGGTATTGTCTCGTAGGGAAACGCGATCGAAACCACCGCATCCGGGACCACGCCTTGCGCCGCCGTCGGATCGTCCAGCTTGCCGACGAAAACGGCTTTCGCCTCGCTGTTATCGAGAATGTAGCGAATCGTCTCGCGGCTCGCGGTCGGGTATATCGGCACCGAGATCATCCCGG
>CALKYK010000517.1 GCA_938003715.1 uncultured Gammaproteobacteria bacterium | reverse complement strand
CATTCCGAAATTCATGTTGCCTTTCCTTCTTTTTGGCGCTGCCCGACGTGGCGGCCGACCGCATCGGGCACCGGCAGGTCCGCGTGCGCGTCCGCGATCCGCTTCGCCTTCGCGACCATGTCGGGCTCTGCGTCGCAGACACGTCCTGACTGCTTGCCGACGTGCAGGTACATCGCCTCGCAGGTCGCCCGCAGGCGATCGTCGTCCGCAGCGTGCAGCCGGAAAAAAACGTGCAGCCGCTTCGTGTCGCTCATGAGCACCTGCAGGGTCGTGTAGATGCGTTCGTTCACGCCGATCTCGTCGACCTGCATCGTGTGCGTCTCGGCCGTGTACCAGGCGCCCGTGTTCGCGACGTAGTCTGGGTCCATGCCGAGCATCAGCAGCATCCGGTCGCAGCTGTCGCTGAACACCTGCGTGTAGCGGAACTCGGTCATGTGACCGTTGTAGTCGATCCAGCCCGGCAGCACGACGCGATCGAGGATTCGCAGTGGCGCATCGGTCGGGATGTTCGAAGGCCATGCGCCGTCGGTTGTCGTGCGGCGCCGGTCGTACGCGTTCAGTACCGCACCCGCGCCCCAGTCGCGCTCTTTCAGCGAGCGCAGGATGCCGACCAGGTTCCGGTCGCGGATGCGCTCCAGCTCCCGTATCGAGTGCCCGCCCGACTGCGCATCCGATTGCGACGCGATGCGATCGATCAGCTCGTCGGTCAGCTCCGGCACGTCGGTGAGTTTCGTCCACGGCCATTTGAGGCACGGACCGAACTGCGCGATGAAGTGCCGCATCCCGGCCTCGCCGCCGGCGAGGCGATAGGTTTCGAACAGGCCCATCTGCGCCCAGCGCAGGCCGAAGCCCATGCGGATCGCCTCGTCGATCTCTTCCGTCGTCGCGACCTCGTCGTTGACGAGCCACAGCGCCTCGCGCCACACCGCTTCGAGAAAACGGTCGGCGATGTGCGCGTCTATCTGCTTCTGCACGACGAGCGGCCGCATGCCGATCGACTCCAGAACGTCGCAGGCTTTCTTCCGCGTTTCTTCCGGCACCGCGTCGCCGCAGACGACTTCGGCGAGCGGCAGCAGGTACACCGGGTTGAACGGATGCGCCACGATGACGCGCTCAGGATGTTTCGCGCGCTGCTGCAGTTCGGACGGTTTGAAGCCCGACGTCGACGACGCGATGATCGCTTGCTCGTCGGCGCCTTCCTCGATCGCCGCGATCACCGTGTGCTTGAGCGCAAGGTCCTCGGGCACGCTTTCCTGTATCCAGTCGGCGCCGTCGACCGCGGCGGCGGGGGAGTCCGCAAACGTTAGCGCACCTTCGGCCGGGAGCTCGACGTCGGCGAGTGCGGGAAAGGCAGCGCGCGCGTTCTCGAGCACGGCATCGATAAGCTCGGCAGCGCGCGGGTGCGGGTCGTGCACGACGACGTCCCAGCCGTTGAGCAGGAATCGTGCGGCCCAGCCGCCGCCGATCACGCCGCCGCCGATAATCGCGGCGCGCTGCGCTGCCGCGGTCATGCCGGTGCGCGCTTCTCGACCTTCAGTTTCTTGCGCACCTCGTCCGGGCCGATCACCTTCGCGCCCATGTCGGTGACGATGCGAACCGCACGCTCGACGAGCTGCGCGTTCGTCGCGAGCACGCCTTTCTCCAGATACAGGTTGTCTTCGAGGCCGACGCGGACGTTGCCGCCAGCCAGGATGGCTGCAGCGGCGAACGGCATCTCGTTACGGCCCAGTGAGAACGCGGAGAAAATCCAGTCGTCGGGAATGTTGTTGACCATGGCCATGAACGTGTTGAGGTCGTCCGGCGCGCCCCAGGGTATGCCCATGCAGAGCTGCACCATGACCGGTTCCTCGATGAGGCCCTCTTCAACGAGCTGTTTCGCAAACCACAGGTGCCCCGTCTCGAAGGCCTCGATCTCGACGCGTGCGCCGTAGTCCTTCATCAGCTGCGCCATCGCCCGCAGCATGCCGGGCGTGTTCATCATCACGTAGTCGGCCTCGGCGAAGTTCATCGTGCCGCAGTCCAGGGTGCAGATTTCGGGCCGGCAAACGCGCACGTGCTCGCAGCGTTCCTCGGCGCTCGCCATGTCGGTACCTTTTTCGTCGAGCGGCAGCGGCTTCTCGGGCGGGCCGGTGACGAGGTCGCCGCCCATGCCGGCGGTCAGGTTGATCACGACGTCGGTGTCCGAATCGCGGATGCGCTCGGTGACCTCCTTGTAATATTCCACCTTGCGCGAGGCCTTGCCGGTTTCAGGGTCGCGAACATGGCAGTGCACGATGGCCGCACCCGCCTTCGCCGCCTCGATCGCGGATTCGGCGATCTGTTTCGGGCTGCGCGGCACGTGCGGCGAGCGGTCCTGCGTGCCGCCCGACCCGGTCACGGGACAGGTGATGAAGACTTCTCGGTTCATGTTCAACGGCATTGCGTCACCTCGGTACGGAGCGATTCCCGCCCCGCGTGGACTGGCTGATTATGGGCATCGGCGGCAGGGGTCGTGCCGGCAGGTCACGATGTGCGACAAGGTCGGAGAGCCGGGCTCTGCAGGCAGGTCTCCGCGCCGATGACGATAGCGGTTACCGGTTCGGTGGCGGCGGCCACCACTCCAGGGTCTTCTTGTAAGTCGGGTGTGAATGCATGGCCGTATCGGGCAGCAGCGTTTATCCGAGCTTAGTCAAAGACCCGGGCGCTGTCGATCCACACTGTGCAGGGACTTTGACGGCGGCGGAGCCGGTCCGTTAGCCTGCCCGGACGCGCCGCGAGCAGGAGAAGAAAATAAAAACGCACGCAGAAATCGTCATCGTCGGCGGTGGCATCATGGGCGTGGGCCTCCTGTATCACCTCATGGAAGACGGCGCGAAGGACGTGCTGCTGATCGAGAAGGGCGAGCTGACCTCGGGATCGACCTGGCACGCGGCCGGCCAGTGCCCGAGCCTGGTCGGCAACTACAACCTGGCGAAGATCCACGCCTACAGCAACTGGCTGTACCCGCAGCTCGAAGAACTGACCGGCCAGTACGTGAGCTGGCATGCATCCGGCGGCATCAGGATCGCGCTGGACGAGAAGGACCTGGACTGGTTCCGTTATTTGAAGGGCATCGCGGACGACGTCGGCTTTCGCGTCGAGATCATCGACGCGGAGAAGATCAAACAGATCAACCCGTTTTTCGACACGACCGGCGTGCTCGCCGGTGCCTGGACGCTGGACGACGGCCACGCGGACCCGGCCGGCCTGACGAACGCGATGGCCCGTGGCGCGACGAACATGGGCGCGACGATTCAGAAAAACACGCTGGTGACGAACATCCGCGCTCTGCCCTCCGGTGAATGGGAGGTGGAGACCGACAAGGGCAACGTCGTCTGCGAAGTCGTCGTCAACGCGGCCGGCAGTTTCGCGCGCCGGGTTTCGCAGATGGTCGGCAGCGACCTGCCGATCTGCAACATGCAGCACCAGTACGTCGTCACCGGCCCGGTGCCGGAATTCGTCGAGCGCGACGGCGAAATCCCGGTGATGCGCGATCCGTACGCGTCGTCCTACATCCGCCAGGAGCAGAAGTCGGGACTGATCGGCATCTACGAACACGAAAACCTGGCCGAAGCCTGGGCGCCGAACGGCTACCCGCCGTGGGAGTCGGACAGCGAGCTGTTTCCCGACGACCTCGAACGGCTGATGCCGTGGCTCGGCCGCGCGCTGGAGCGCATGCCGGTCGTCGAGGAGGCCGGCATCAAGCGCGTCGTCAACGGCGCGATCCCGCACTCGGCGGACGGCCCGCCGCTGCTCGGGCCCGCCGCCGGCCTGAAGAACTTCTGGCTGTGCTGCGGCTCGTCGTTCGGCATCGCGCAGGGCGCCGGCTGCGGCAAGTACCTCGCGCAGTGGATGCTGCACGGCGATTCGGAAATCAACATGACCGGCTTCGATCCGCGCCGTTTCGGTTCGTTTGCCGACGACGACTACATGCACGCGAAAGGCTTCCAGGACTACGGGCGCACCTATTTCACGCCGCTGCCGGGCGAAGAATTGCCGGCGGGTCGGCCGCAGCGCACGAGCCCGCTGTACGAAAAGCTGAAAGCGAAGGGCTGCGTGTATACGGAGACGTTTGGCTGGGAGCGGCCGAAATGGTTTTCGCCGGACGGCCGCGCCGAGGACTACAGGTTCCGCCGCAATAACGTGTTCGACGTCGTGCGCGACGAATGCATCGCCGTTCGTGAACGCGTCGGCGTGCTGGATCTTTCCGGCTTTGCGAAGTACGACGTCAGCGGGCCGAACGCGCGCGCGTTCCTCGATCGCCTGCTGGCAAACAAGGTGCCGGGCAGGGACGGACGCATCGTGCTCGCGCATTTCCTGTCGAAGAACGGCCGCATCGCAGGCGAAGTGACGGTGACGCGGTTCGCGGAGGACCGTTACTACCTGCTGTCCGCGGCCGGCGCCGAGCTGCGCGACCTCGATCATCTTCTGCAGGGCCGTAACGACGGCGAGGACGTCAAGGTCGACAACGTCACCGACGAGCGCGGCGTGCTGGTGCTGGCCGGGCCGCGATCACGGGACGTGCTTTCGTCGCTGACAGACGCACCGCTCGACAACACGGCATTCCCGTGGCTGACCGGGCAGGAAATCGAGATCGCTGGCGTTCCGGTGCGCGCGCTGCGCGTCAACTACGTCGGCGAACTCGGCTGGGAGCTGCATCCGCGCATGCAGGATCACGAAACGCTGTACGACGCGGTGTGGAAAGCGGGCGAGGCACACGGCATCGCCGACTTCGGCCTCTATGCGGTGAACAGCCTGCGCATCGAGAAGGCGTATCGCGGCTGGGGCGCCGAGCTGACGAACGAAGTGACGATGATCGACGCGGACATGCAGCGCTTTCTGAAACTCGACAAGGACGACTTCGTCGGCCGCGACGCGACGCTTGCACAGAAAGACGATGAGCGTAGGTTTCAGCTCATCTATTTCGAGGTGGACGCGACCGACACCGACGTGCGCGGCGCCGAGCCGATTTTCTACGGCGAGCGCTGCATCGGCATCACGACCTCCGGCGGCTACGGGCACGCGGTGCAGAAGAGCCTCGGCATGGGCTACGTGCCGCCGGGCAAGGCGAAGCCGGGCAACGAACTATCCATCGGCCTCAACGGCGAACGCTGCCGGGCCGTCGTGCTGAAAGACCCGGCCTACGATCCGCACAACGAGCGCCTGCGCGCCTGAGCCCGTGGCCGAGCTGCCGAAAAACGCGCAGGTCGTGATCGTCGGCGGCGGCGTGATCGGCTGCTCGATCGCGTATCACCTCACGAAGCTCGGCTTCGAGGACGTCGTGCTGCTCGAGCGGCAGCAGCTCACCAGCGGTACGACCTGGCACGCGGCCGGCCTCGTCGGCCAGCTGCGCACGTCGATCAACATGACAAAGCTCGCGCGCTACACGAGCGAGCTGTACCGGGGGCTCGAAGACGAGACGGGCCAGGCGACCGGCTACCGGCAGTGCGGCTCGATCTCGATCGCCGCCACCGCCGAACGCTACGAGGAGCTGAAGCGCAGCGCGTCGATGGCGAAGGTGTTCGGGCTCGAGGTCAACGTGATCGACACTGGTGACATTGCGCGGCTCTATCCGCTGATCGAGACGGGTGACCTGCACGGCGGCATCCACATCCCGTCCGACGGCTACGCGAACGCGGTCGACATCACGCAGGCGCTGGCGAAAGGCGCGCGCGCCGGCGGCGCAGCAATCTTTCAGGACACGAAGGTGACGGAGATCCAGCACGACGGGCGCAGGGTCACCGGCGTGCGCACCGCGGACGGCGACATCGCTGCAAAGCAGGTGGTCATCTGCGCCGGCATGTGGTCGCGCGATCTCGCGGCATCGATTGGCGTCAACATCCCGCTGCACGCCTGCGAGCACTATTATGTGCTGTTCGAGGGCGTCGACGGACTGACCCCGGAGCTGCCGGTGCTGCGCGACTACGACGCGTGCACCTATTACAAGTACGACGCCGGCAAGCTGCTGGTCGGGGCGTTCGAGCCGCACGCACGGCCGTGGGGCATGGACGGCATCGCCGAGGACTTCTGCTTCGACGAGATCGCCGGCGACTTCGAGCACTTCGAGCCGGTGCTGAACGACGCGATGGCGCGCCTGCCGGCATTGCAGGACGCCGGCATCCAGCGTTTCTTCTGCGGTCCGGAGAGTTTCACGCCAGACGTGCGCTACCACATCGGCAAGGCGCCGGAGCTCGACAACTGCTACGTGTCGGCCGGGCTCAACTCGATCGGCCTGCAGTCCGCTGGCGGCATCGGCAAGGTCATGGCCGAGTGGCTGCGCGACGGGCACCCGCCGGTCGACCTGTGGGAAGTCGACGTGCGGCGCAGCTTCCCGTTCCAGGGCAACCGCAAGTACCTGCGCGAGCGGGTCAGCGAGTCGCTGGGACTTCTTTACGCGACGCACTTCCCGTACCGCCAGTACCAAACCTCGCGCGGCGTGCGCAGGTCGCCGATCCACGACCGGCTCGTCGCCGCCGGTTCCTGCCACGGCGAGGCCTTCGGCTGGGAGCGGCCGAACTGGTACGCGCCGAAAGGAGTGGAACCGCGGTATCAATACAGCTACGGCCGGCAGAACTGGTTCGAGCACTCGGCGGCCGAGCATCGCGCGGTGCGCGAGAACGTCGGGCTGTTCGATCAGTCCTCGTTCGCCAAGTTCAGGCTCGAGGGCCGCGACGCATTACGCGTGCTGAACCGCGTGTGCGCGAACGACGTCGACGTCGCGCCCGGTCGGCTCGTCTACACGCAGTGGCTGAATGAGCGCGGCGGCATCGAAGCCGACCTCACCGTGACCCGCCTCGATGAGAATACATTCTTCATCGTCACCGCGGCCGAAACGGAGACGCGCGACTTGCACTGGCTGAAGTCGCACATTCCCGATGACGCGCACTGCGTTTTGACGAACGTCACATCCGCATTCGGCGTCATCTCGATCATGGGCCCGCGCTCGCGCGAGCTGCTGCAGTCGCTGACGCCGGCCGACATGAGCAACGACGTGTTCCCGTTCGCGACCAGCCGAGAAATCGAGTTGGGTTACGGCTACGTCCGCGCCTCTCGCATCACGTTCGTCGGCGAACTCGGCTGGGAGCTTTACGTGCCGTCCGAGTTCATGCAGGGCGTGTACGACGAGATCGTCGAGACTGGGAAGCAATTCGATCTCGCGCACGCGGGCTATCATGCGCTGAACTCGCTGCGCATCGAAAAAGCCTATCGCCACTGGAGCCACGACATCACCGACGAGGACACGCCGCTCGAGGCGGGCTTGAGTTTCGTCGTGAAGTTCGACAAGCAAGGCGGCTTCATCGGCCGCGATGCGCTGCTACAGCAGAAGAAAAGGGGCGTCTCGCGCCGGATGCTGCAGTTCCTGCTCGAGGATCCGGAACCGCTTGTCTATCACAACGAGCCGATCTGGCGCGACGGTGAACTCGTCGGCCACGTTACCTCGGGCGCGTATGGGCACACGCTCGGCGGCTGCATCGGGCTCGGCTATGTAACGGTCGAACCCAAAGCCGATGCAAACGCAGCGCTCGACGGTCAATACGAGATCGAAGTGGCAACAGAGCGGTTTGCCGCAAAAGCGTCGCTGCAGCCACAGTATGACCCGAAGAACCTGAAGATCAGATCCTGAGCGTATGATCTGTACTCTTTATATAAGCGATTCGAATCCGCAGTCGTGAACGAAACGGCAGAAAAAAAGGCGCACTACGGACCGGCGGTTGACGGCGGCTCGCCGCTTGCGCCGTGGACCTACCTGAACCCGGAGCTTTTCGAGCTCGAGTACGACGCGTTCTTCCTGCGCCGCTGGCAGTTCGTCGGCCACGTCAACGAAGTGATATCGGCCGGCGACTACATGACCGCATCGATAGGGCGCGACAACGTCGTGGTCCTGCGCGGCAAGGACGACGAGCTACGCGCGTTCCTCAACGTCTGCCGGCACCGCGGCTCGCGCCTGCTCGAAGGCAAGGGCAGCTGCCGCGGCGTCGTGAAGTGCCCGTATCACGGCTGGACCTACAGGCTCGACGGCAAGCTGCTCGGCGTGCCGCAGGAGGAGGACTTCGACGACTTCAGCCGCGCCGACTACGGCATGCACGAAATCTCGCTCGAGGTGTTCCACGGTCTCGTGTTCGTGAACGTAAGAGGCGACGGGCCGACGGTGGCCGAGACCGTTGCGCACTCCGCGCAGTACTTCGAGATGTACGACGTCGCGAACTACGTGTGCTTCCGCGAGGAATCGTTCCAGGAATGGACCGTTAACTGGAAGGTGGCGTGGGACAACTACCTCGAGAACTATCACATTCCGGTCGGCCATCCCGGCCTGTTTCGCCTGCTCGAGGTGACCGACATCGGCGAGCACCTGGGTAACGGCGCAAACTACGGCGTGTTCGAACTGAAGGACAGGCCGTCGAGCGTCGACATCGAGCGCGAGTACCAGGAGAAATTTCACTTTGCGAACAAGCGCGTGCCGGGCGAGATCAAGGGACAGTGGGTGCAGTTCGGCGTCGCCGGCAACCTCGGTATCGACCTGTATCCCGAGATGCTGGATATCTTCCAACTGATCCCGTTGAGCCACGACCGGACCCTGGTGCGTGCCGCGTACTACGGCCATCCGAACCCGACGAAGGAAGAAGAGCGGCTGCGCGAACTCAACATCGCGATCAACGAGCCGGTCCACGACCACGACAGCACGCTCTACGAGCTCGTGCACAAGGGGCTGCGCACTACGGGCTACCGCCCGGGCCCGTTCTCGGCGGAGGAAAACACGCTGCTACGCTTCCACGCGATGGTGCGGCGCCTCGTGCCGGTGACCTCGCTCGACGAAGCTCCGCCGCAGGGACAGGTCGCGGCGGAAAACGCGCGACTCGCGTCCGGATAATCTGTCCCGTCATTGCGAGGAGGCCGAAGGCCGACGAAGCAATCCATCGCAACAGTTGCTTCGACCTACGTTCGGTCCCTCTCCCTGAACTTCTTCGCTTCGCGATTGTGCAGCAGAACGACCTGCTCCATCTCGTCAATGGCGGCGTTGTATTCCTCGTCCAGCTGATCCTGCCGCAACTGCCGAAGCTCGGAAGTGAGGTTCGCGATGTCTCGCTGCGAGCGTTTCTTCTCCGTGGCGACGCACTCGAGATACTCGCCCATCTCCGCCACGTAGTTGCGAATCTCGTCCTGAACCGCAACCATTTGTCGAGGGATGGCCGAATTGCCGTCAGGAATCGTGACTGACATTGGTTTGTCGCAGGCAATCGCTGTGTTCAGTAAGAAAATGAGGTGACAGACTACTAGTTTGATTAATCTCTCGATCATAAATCACCTGTAAAAATCAGAGATTCCGTAATTTAGTCGACCCGTAATCATGTTCGTGAAATGGAGACTAACCGGCTAATCTTTTCAATACTACTCGCTACCGGAGTTCCTCAATCACATCATTCACTACCACGGTTCCGCTGCGTGTTTGTCAAATCTGCGGATAGTATTCGATCACGACAGCTGATTCCCTATCGAGAATGTAGGTATACGCCTTTGACGTCTTAGTGAAGTAAGGAAAACTCCCGTCACAGATGTTCGGGGAGTCGCCACAATCAAAAAATCGTGGCGCTGCATCCACTATGTATAAAGATGATGTTTGGCCAACGACGAACCCATACTCATCGAGATTGCCCAGACCATTGACTACCATGTGGGCAACCACAGATTTAACGGCACGGTGTTCGTCAGAAAAAATGGTGCAGCACCATTTGTATCCCGGATACGACAAAGAATGACTTTCCAAGCTTGCATCTGTCCACGCCAGCGTGAAAAATTTATCCGGGTCCATTGGTACGGAATTATCCTGCACAGTCGATTGTTCCGCGCAGCTGGCCAAATGCGCGAGCGCCAGAATAGTCGCAATAGTCGAATAATTTCTTATGCACATAGTCGTTTTGTATTCATTGGCACAAAAGCAATCAGTTACGGCAATATTCTACTCACCCGAAAAACGTCTCGCTGGACAACAGATGGATCTGTGGCTCGGTATATGTCGGTCGAGGTTGGATTTCGTGAAAAAGGATGGCGAAAAGAATCACCTCGGATGAGGTGAGCCCGTCCTGATGCAGTATATACGTAGGAGTTAAACTTGCCATCGCCACCTTTTCGCCGCCCGTTATAGGCTTTTTGGTGAGCAAGTCTAATATCATCGGGGCTTTCTACTTGCAATTGCTCGGCGGCTTGGAGGCCATGAGTATGGCCGTCTCCGACAGGATTATCGACTCCGTCTAGCAGCGTGGACATCGTAATTCCGGCGGGATCACCCGAAGCAATTCCATCAGGATCTAACGAACCACTGATAGCCACCGATGCTGTCAAGTTACCGTCTTCGTTTCTGGAAAACGCGATTCCCCATTCATTCTTGTCAGCGGCTGACAGCGCATTCAGTGCATTGCCGGCTGCCTGCGCAAGCTCACGCTCGTCATCAAACGGAACACCCGTAATTCCTTCAATTTCGGCACAAGACTGTTGAGTGTTGCCAGCATCCCGAAATTCGGCGCAGGAGCCATACATGCCAAAAGGATCGACTAAATTTATAGGATCATTGCCTACATATGAGTAACGATTAAACATATACGGCTTCTCTGGTGAAAAGCCAACCGGATCAATACTCAAAAACCGTCCCAGCATCGGGTCGTAGAACCGCGCCTGCATGTAGGTGAGGCCGGTAGCATCGTCCTGCACATGGCTCGTGAATCCCGGCTCGTCGCGATTCTCTGCCGGGTCGGTGATCTTTTCGCCGAACGGCTTGTAGCGTTCCCGCCAGGTGACGGGTGCGGTGGACCCGGTCGCCGCTAGCGGCGAGCCGAGGTGATCGGAGAAGGTGTACTCCCCAATCGCATAGCCGGTGCCGGCGTCTTCCAGCCGGAGGACCGTGCCGGCCGCGGCGATGTAATTCGTCGCCTCACCGGCGGTATCGTCGTCCCGGTGCACCAGCGCGCCCGCGGCATCGTAGAAGGAGTAGATCTCCTTGCCGTCGAGGTCCTGGTAGGCGCGGCGCCTGTTGCCGTCGTAGCGATAGTCCGCGGCTACGCTGCCGGTCTGTGCCACCGGCTGGTCGGAATAGTCGTAGGAAAAGGCCATGCCGCCGAGATCGGTGACGTTGCCGCGATCGAGCGTCTCGTTGTACTGGATGGTCCTCGCCGACTGGCCGCTGCGGGTATGCGATGAGGCGCGGTTGGTGATCGCATCGTAGCTGATCGTATCCGTGACCGAACCGAGGGTCTTGGAGCGGATGTTGCCGAGCGGGTCGATGTCGAAGCTGCCGCTGCCCCAGGGGCCGCTGGCCGTCTCCAGGCGCCCGACGTCATCGTAGCCGTAGACGCGATTGTTGCCGGCATCCACACCGTCGGTGATGCTTGTGACCTGGCCGCGGGCGTTGTAGCCGTAGTCGAGATCGACGGCGACGTTCGTACCGCCGTCGTGAATGTAGTTGCGGTCGAGCTGCTGCCGTGGCGTCCAGGTGTTGATCAGGGAATGGCCGTTGCCGTAGGTCGCCGATTCCAGGCTGCCGTTGGCGTGGTACACGGCATTGCTGACATACACGGTGCTGCCGTTCTGGACGGTCTTCGGCTGGCCGAGCCCGTTGAGCGTGTAGTCGATGACGACATTACCGGGATAGGTGCGCTGCTCAAGATGCCCGTCCGAGTGGTAGTCGTAGCCCAGCGTGTACGTGCGGCCATCGATTACCAGTTCTTCACTCCTGATGTTGTTCGCCGAGTCGTACGTATATGTCAACTCGACGTCGTTCGCCGGGCTGGCAGCGTCCCGATCGACGGTCAGGAGATTTCCGTTGCCGTCATACGACCGGATGATGTCCGGCGTATCGGCGTCGTCGAACAGCGTTTTTTCGAGCCGGCCCAGGTCGTCGTATTCCAGCGCGACTCTGCTGCTTCCGGCAGGCGTTACGCAGCTCGTCGTACTGCCGTCGACACCCTTGGCATAGGCGATCATCTCGTAGGCGGCGTTGTACTGGTAAACGGTGTGCCCGCCTTCAGGCGTCGACATGCGGCAGACTCGCTCCTGCGCATCCATGTAGAAGTAGTGCGAATAGTCCAGCTCTTCGGTGCCATGGAAGCCGTGCTGCCGGATGCGCGTGGTCTGCCCGTAATCGTTGCGGTACATCCAGGTGCTGATGGCCGACCCGTTGTGCGGCTGGTAGATGTGATGCAGCTCGGCATCGTCGGGGTCGCCGAACGCGTGGAAGTCGTGATATGTGATCCTGTTCTCGGGATCCGTTACCTTTGTTCGATGGTTGGCTTCGTAAACGTAACTTGTGGTCGCATTTGGAGCCACGTTTTCTGTTTCGACCAGCTTTCGTCCCAGGGAATCGTAGGTTGTGAACGTTCCGTCAAGCGGAGTGGGAGGAGGCGGCAGCGACTCGACAGGAAACGAAGTAAAGATTACCTGGCTGAGCGCGTCATAGTCAGTGGCGACATAGCTGGTCGTACCGTCGCCGTTCGTCGGCTCCGTTTTGACGAGATATGGCCGGGCCAGGCTGTCATACGATGTCGTTACCTTGGTTGTACCGCGGGTGGACGTTTGCACGATTCCGTTGCCGAGCGACGAATACGTGATCGTCGTATCGGACCAGGCGTCCGGCACGCTCGGCCGGTCGATGGTCTTGAGCCAGCCTGCGTCGGTGTAGTCGTAGGTAACGGTGACGCCGTTGCCGTCGGTTTCGGAAGTGACCCAGCCGTTGTCGTCGACGACGCGCGACAGTGTCGATTGGTCCGCGCGGGTGATGAGCTCGGGCAGGCCGCGTTTGTAGTTGTCGAAGCTGATGCGCCGTGGCATCGCAAGCGCATCCTCGACCCAGGCGAGTGCGCCCTTCTGGCCGCTTGTCACATGGTAACCGGCCTTGCGGAAAAGGCTGCCGAAGCGGTGATGCTCGGTAAGGTGTCCGACGGAATCGTAGACGAGCGTATCGAAAAGTTACCCGTTGCGACTCAGGGTAGCGACCAGTCCGAGTACCCAGTCGTCGCGATCGTGGGCGTAGGTGCGGTCCACGTAGCGTGCCGGCATGCCCGAGTAATTGTTTGACCGCGTAATCTTCGTCGGAAAGCCATGGCTGTAATCGGTCGAGGACTGCGTCGTGTTGTACTCGATCACCGTGGTGTGCACATCGGTGCCGCGGGTGTTCGTGGTCGTATCCTCGCGACGGGGCTTGTGCAGCTTGTCCTGGTTCGTGTTCTGCAAAAAGGTCGAGCCGACGCTGCTTTCGATCAGGTACGTCTGGTCTATTGTTTGCGATGGGCTGCCACTGCCCGAGGTTTCGAAGCGCTCGTTCTTCAGCATCATGCCTTCGAAACTCGATCCGCGATCGAACTCCTGGCGGGTCTTGTGGCCCAGCGGATCGATCATTTCCGTCCACTTGATGCTCGGTACGGTGCCGCCGGTATAGCCGGAATAGGTGTACGTCCAGGTTGCATCGGGATAGTTCGTGCCTGAAAGTGTCTTTTGCGTGAGCGACATGGCATCGAAGTAAGGCTGCTCGATCTTGGGGCCGCCCAAGCAACTTAGCGAAGTTGCATCCTTGCCGTTGGTGTTGCCTTTGAGGTGGCGTGTCTCGGAAAAGGTGAAACTGCCTGTGGCACCGTTTGGATGCGTCAATGAAACCGTATACGGAGCCTTGGTGCAGTCGTATTTCGGGTCCGCCATAACGTCCATTTGATTCAGGTCGAATGTCCATTGGCGGGAATCGGGCAACGTCACCGTCTGCAGAGTCGTTGCGATACTGGGCCCGCTGTTGTACGCGTAGTCCCATTCGCGTTCGTCGGGAGAGCCCTGGTTTGCGATGACTTTGCTGATCAGGCCATTCGTGTACTCGACATCGATTGTTCGGCCGTCGCTCGAGGCGATGCTGTCGAGGCTGCCGTTCGCTAGATACGAATAGGTAACCTCATTGCCATCGACATCCACGACCTTCGTCGCGAGCATGATTGCCGTGCTTCGCTCGAGATACGTGTTGGCCACGTTCATCTTCGGCGTCGTTCGGTAGATCAGTTTGTTGAACGTGAATTTGTCTCCGTTCGGAGCAGTCCCGACAAATCCTTCACCACCCGCCGTGGGTGCCTCGGGGTCGGTTTCGTCGATACACGTGAAATACCAGTTGTCCGTTGTAACCTTCGTCGTCGGATTGCCCGGGTCGTCGGGCCACTGGTTTTGCGGGCCGATGTCGAGTATCTGGCGCGATCCCTGCCCGGGAATCTCAAGGAGAACGCCGTTGGAGTACTCGTAATCCTCGACGATATACATGTCCGGCGTGTCTTCACGAGGATCGAAGATATTAGGCACCCAGTAGGGGTCTTCGGAGATTGTGACAGGGCCCAGTACGTTGACCGAATTGCATCGGTCGTTATTCGTCTTCCAGTCCGCCGGTTCGAGATTGCCGCTGAACCTCGGCTGCGCGACGATTGTCGTAATACGCGGGACCAGCAATTCCCAGTCCGCAAAATCGTGGTCATTGACGTACCGCTCTCCCAGCGACCGCGTGCGTCGAATCGCCACCTCGAGATCGAAGTTTCCGGGAATGGATACGTCGGTGTGCGAGAAGACGACGGACCCAGTATTGAGGTCGATCTGGTCGCCCAGCAGGTCTGCACCGTCCGACTGCAGGCGTTCATCGACGCCCTGGCGGGTCAGGTGATCGTATTCGATGCCGACGCTGCTTTGACCGAACGTAACGCCCGGCAAAATCAGCGCGGAAAGGAAAAACGAAAGTCGATTTTGAAATCGCTTCTTTTGCGAGCCGATGTCCGACGCTCGACTCCGGTCAGCAAACGGCCAGCCCCAACTTGTTCTGTCCATCGATATAACCCAATCGCATATGTGACTATGGACAGGGGTAGTCGATTGGCTTTGTCTGGTCAAGAAAGCACAGATTCAAGTTGGGCAAATCGTTCCAGTTTTTTTACGGTCCGATTCGCGCGAACCGATAACCAAAACTTAAGATGCTTTCCAGCGACTGCGGAGTAACTGTCTGTTTATCGGATCTCGGAAACATGAATCCGAATGCGAATTTTCGTTCGCAGCGGAATGTGACTAAAGTGATCTGTTGCCGATCAGATTCAACATGTCGATTTCTCTCCGAAGAATCGACATTTTTTTGTCACTTTCGTCTCAATAGTGACAGACCTTTTGGCCAATTTTTTGTGCCTGGAAAACTGAATCCAGCCTATTTGCGCAAAAAGTCGACTTTCAAATTCGGGTATATCGAGTACGTACGGTCGCAATTGAATCGGTCGGCGCGTGACGGCGTGTCGTCGGCCAAGCGATCCGGTCATTGCGAGGAGGCCGAAGGCCGACGCGGCAAACCATGCGGCGTTTGTGGATTGCTTCGCTTCGCTCGCAATGACAGGGGGTGGGGACGAGGGCGCGCAATCACGAGGGGATAGGAATGCGGGCGACTGCCTAACTTCGCCCTGCGGCCTCCGCCGCCAGGCGGATCGGGAATCGCTTGCGCACCTCGGCGTCGACTTCGTCGCTGATGTGTTTCGGGTGCGGTGCTGCGAGTAACTCGTCGCGTTTCAGCTTGGCAAGCTCGAGCATCACGGGCTTGCCGGCGTCGGCCCAGACGGTGGGGCTGGTGCGGTCGCTGAACTCGGGGTAGATGTACTCGCTCTGCATCACTTTCAGCGTGCGGTCCGATCCCAGGTAATGCCCTTCGCCCCGTTCGCACACTTCCTTGATGTTGTCGAAGCTGAGCGTTTCCTCGTTCACCTCGATGCCGCGCGTCATCCGGAGCGTCGCGCCGAGCACGTCGTTGTCCATCAGCAGGCTTTCCGGGCAGGTGCCGAGCAGGCTCGCGTACATGCCCGCCGACTCGTAGATCAGGTTGGCGCCGGCCAGCGCGGGGCCGACCAGCGTCAGCGCGCGTTCCGCGCCGGCCTGGTAGTCGGGCATCTTGGAATCGGTCATGCCGCAAGCGGTGCCGAACGGCAGGTCGTAGTGCAGGCCCATCTGCGCGCAGGCGGACGAGATCAGCCCCTGCTCGGGCGAGCCACCGCTCATCGCGCCGGTGCGTAAATCCGAGACGAACGGCCAGGCGCCGAGTATCGCCGGCGCGCCGGGCTTGATCGCCTGCACGTAGACGAGTCCGCCCAGGCATTCCGCCCAGGCCTGCGACACGGTGCCGGCCAGGCATGCGGGCGTCGTGGCACCCGCCTGGCCCGCGGACAACAGCAGTACCGGCATGCCGCCTTCGACCGCCACGCGCAGGCACTCGAGCGCGTCCTGCGCGAACTTCATTGGCGGCACGACGAAGCAGTTCGACTGGCTGACGAACGGGCGTGCCCGCCAGGCGTCTTCACCGCCGGCGATCACGTGCAGCATTTCCAGCGTCTTCTCGAGGTGCGTGTAATGCGTCCAGCTCGCACCGACGTGCTTCGTCGTGCCGGCGACGCAGCAGTAGGTCGTGTTGAGGTCCATCTCGTAGTTGTCTTCGATGTCGCGCAAAACGCAGGTGCGCTGGAACATGTGGATGTGTTCGCAGGCGCTCGCGATGCGCGCCATCTCGTACAGGTCCTTCGCGGTCGATTCGCGGTACGAGTTCGTCGCGGTGTCGGCGATCATGACGGCCGCGCCCGCCGTCGAGAAGTGCACGCGTGAACCGGACAGGTCGAGGTCGTACTTCGGATCCTGCGCGTATAACGTGAGGTTGTGATCCGCGGTCGCGATTGCCTTCTCGACGATCGCGCGCGGCATGCGCAGCCTGCCGTCGTCGCCGAGCACGGCGCCGGCGGCGGTGCAGGTCTCAATGCAATGCGGCGTCGCGTCGTTGAAGCCGACCTCTCCCAGGATGCGAAACACGTTGGCGTCGATCGCGGCGATGTCGCCGTCGGTCAGCGGCCGGTAGCGGCCGCCCCGTTCGCCGGGGTGTACCGGCTTGATCTCCTCGCTGAGCGGGGCGCTGCGCAGGGCATGACGTGCCTGCCGTCCGCCGGAACGTCGCGCCATGTCGTCACACCCCCTGTCGGTATTGCCGAGATCGTCGGGCGGGCTTGGAGCCGTGGCCGCGACGGGTTCAAGTTTGTACCATTTGTGCACGGGATGCATTTACCCGCGCGCCGCGTCGCAGGTTATGAAATGCGGCCGGGCGCCGAAAGCGACAGGACGAGGCAATGGCACTGCGGGGCGAAACCGGCAAGGCACGTTACACCGAAGCCGAATGGCAGGCGCGGGTCGAACTCGCCGCCTGCTACCGCATCGCCGATCACTTCGGCTTCTCCGACATCGTCTGGGGGCACATCACCGCCAAGGTGCCGGGGACGGGGCGGTTCCTGATCAACCGCTTCGGGTTGTGCTTCGACGAGGTAACGGCGTCGAACCTGGTCACGGTCGACATCGACGGCAACGTGATCGACCCGGGCAATGCCGAAACGGAAGAGCCGGTCAATCGCACCGGCTTCGTCATCCACAGCGCGATTCACGCCGCGCGTCCGGACGTGCACTGCATCATGCACGTGCACACCGACGCCGGCATGGCGGTCGCGGCGCTGGAGGAGGGCTTGCTGCCGACCGTGATCGACGCGATGCCGTTCTTCAACCGGGTCGCGAGTCATCCTTTCGAGGGCCTGTCCGTCGACACCGACGAGCGCAAGCGGCTCGCAGCAAGCCTCGGCGACCGCAACGCGATGATCCTGCGCAATCACGGCCTCCTGACCTGCGGCGCGACCGTCGGCGAGGCGTTCATGGGCTTTTATTACCTCGAGCGCGCCTGCGACGTGCAGCTCAGGGCACTGGCGACCGGCCGCGCATTGAACCTGCCGCCGGCCGAGGTCTGCGAGCGCGCGGCGAAACAGTCGGAGGCATTCGCGCACGGTCGCTACGAGTGGCCGGCACTCCTGCGTCTCGCGGAGCGCCTCGACCCGGGCTTTCGCCAGTAGGAAACAACGCCTTACCGCGGCGCCGATTGACCGGGTTGCGGGCCTGGTGTACATCATTGCGACGGCAACAATTCTTGCGAGCGCCGAACGATGGCGGACGTGATATCACCGGAAAGCCCTTTCAAGGAGGACGTCAAAAGGTTCCTCGAGGAATCGGGCGTCAGGGAGAAGTCCGAGGAAATTCTCGGGCCGTTTTCCGACATGGCGAACCAGGTCGCGGAAGCGGTCTGGGATGCGCTGCTGCCCGGCTCGCCGTTCTCGTCCCTGTCCTGGGAACTGCTTACGCTCACCGCGCTGATGGCCGCGGGCTTCTACTACTTCCGCAAGGGCCGCGGAGCGAAGGGTCCCGACGGTGCGGAGATGCAGGCGAAAAACGTATTCGACTACATCGCGCCGAAAGCGATATACAAGCACCAGTCGGCGCGCGTCGACATCGGCCTGCTGATCCTCGACCGCGCGATGATGCCGATCTGGTTCGTGCTGTTCCTGGGCGCCGTCGCGCCGTTCGTCGAGACGAATACGATCGCGTTCATGCAGGCGGCGTTCGGCGCCAGCCCGAACCTGGATCCGACGATCCCGTGGCGGCTCTTTTACGGCCTGGTGTCGATCCTTATTGTCGACATGATCTTCTACTGGACCCACTACATGATGCACAAGACCGAGATCGGCTGGGCGATCCACAAGGTGCATCACTCGGCGCAGGTGCTGACTCCGTGGACGCGCCCGCGCGAACACTTCATCGCCGGCTGGATCTGGGCGCTGGGCCCGGCGGTCGGCCTGTCGCTGTCCGGCGGCATCTTCGCCTGGGTGTTCAACGGCAACATCACGCAAATCACGATTCTGAACGTCGGCATCTTCTCGGTGCTGTACGCGCTGAACGGCAACTTCCGCCACTACCACGTCTCGTTCCGCTACCCGCGCTGGCTGGAGCTGTGGTTGCAAAGCCCGGGCATGCACCACACGCATCACAGCTATCTCGAAAAACACTGGGACACGAACCTGGGGCTCGTCACCAGCATCTGGGACCGGATGATGGGCACGATCTACATCGCGGAAAAAGACGAGGCGACGCCGTGGGGGCTGCAGGCGAAGGACCAGGCCGAGTACACGACCCTGCGTGACAACCTGGTGACACCTTTTAAAGAGATTTACCGGATACTGAGAAAAAAACCGAAAACCTATCGCACAGCGCCGCAAGCGGAGCTCGCACCCGGCAACACGCCCGACCTCACGGCCTGAGGGACAACAAAATGAACAAGACCGCAATCGTCGCGGTCGCCGCGGTCCTCACGGCCTGCAGCGATTCCGGCAATCCCTACGCCGACCGTTTCACGAACCTCGACCCGGCGTGGACCGTCACGGCGGAAGAAGCTAACGAATGGGCACGGGTCAAGGACGCGAACCTGCCGGCGATCACCGGCAGCCCCGAATGGAACAATTACGTGCGGTTCCTGGAGGAAAAACTGCTGGAATACGGCGTCGTCGACCTGCAACGCAATGCATGGACCTTCGAGCGCTGGGACACGGGCGACGACCCGAAGTCCTGGACGCTGGTTTCAGACGGCGAACCGGTGCGGGTCGCGCACTACGCGGCAAACTCGGGCGTGTCGGCCAACAACGGCATTACGGCGGAGCTCGTCTACTACGATCACGACGATCCGCCCGACTCCATCGAGGGACAGATCGTCGTGATCCCGACCCGGCCCCACCCGCTGCCGCCCTACGACGACAACTACATCCGGAACTACACGTTCAACGACTACGAGTGGCGGGCGAACGACGATACGTACTGGGACCTCTACGAATACGTGCCGCCGGAATTCAGTTTCACGTTCGACATCTGGTGGCAGCTGAACCAGCGGCTGTGGCAGATCGCGGTCGACGGCAAGGCGGCGGGCCACGTCATCGTCTACGACATGGCGTTCGAACGGACCGAGGGCCTGTACACGTTTGGCGTGCCGCCGCTGCACGAGTCGCCGGGCGTGATCCTGAGCCGCGAAGACGGCGACAAGGTTATCGAGGACGCGATGTCCGGCAGGACCGCGACCCTGACCCTGAAAGCGACGATCGAGGAAGCCGAGGCTTACCAGACGATCGCGTATCTCCCCGGGCGCAATTACGGTACGCCCGAAGACGAGCAGATCCTGCTCATCAACCACACCGACGGCCCGTCGATCACGCAGGACAACGGCGCGCTCGGCCTGCTCGCGATCGTCAAGTATTTCTCCCATATCCCGCAGCAACACCGGCCTCGCACGCTGACCGTGTTCCTGGACAACCGGCATTACTACCCGGGCATGGAAGGCGCGGCGACCGATGTCAGCTGGCTGCACCGGAACCCGGAGGCCAAAGCGCCGCTCGTCGCGGTCGTTCAGGCAGAGCACCTGGGTGAAATGGACTACCGGGAGGTCGACGGCAGGGTCGAACCGGTCGGGCTGGCCGAGCAGTCCTATCTCTGGTCACGAAACAACCCGGTCCTGATCGACGCGGCGATCGCAGCCGCGAAACGCTACGGCTGGGAACGCGTGCAGGTCGTCGCACCCGAGCGGCCGGGGATCAACGGCGGTCTTCAACAGGTGTGGTGGGGCGTCGGCGTGGTGACGCTCGGCAAGGACGACAACGTGAACTGCGAGACGCGGCTTTCTCGGGCACTACTGGTCCACCGCCGCCGGCATCGAGCGCTGGAACAGAGAGCTGTTCCGGAACCAGGCGCTCACGATGACGGAGCTGACCGGCGTGTTGATGACCGCCGACCTGGACGAAATCGACCCGCTTTGATGGAGTGCATCATGAATAGAATCACGCTTTTTGCCGCGCTATTCGTCCTCGCAGCCTGCGGACGTGCGCCGGTACCGGAAGCGGACGGCGCCGACAGCGGCAAGCCGTTCGACGTCGTACTGCAGAACGGCACAGTCGTCGACGGGCTCGGCAATGCGCGCTTCAACGCCAGCATCGGCATCAAGGGCGACCGCATCATCGCGGTCTCGTCCGAGCCGCTGCCGGAGGACGAGGCGGCGGAGGTCGTCGACGTCAGCGGCCTGATCGTCGCACCCGGATTCATCGACAACCACGCGCACATCCAGACCACGATTCACGAGCACCCGCTGGCCGAGAATTTCACGCGCCAGGGCATCACGACGATCATCGCGGGGCTGCACAGCGGCGACCAGCCGTGGCCGCTCGACGAGTACGCGTCGTCGCTGGAGGTTGCGCCGAACGTCGGCTTCTTCGCCGGCCACACCTGGACCCGCAAGCAGGTGCTGGGGCTCGAAAACCGCGCGCCGGATTCCGACGAGCTGCAGGCGATGCGCGACCTGGTCGAGGAAACGATGAAGCAGGGCGCGCTCGGACTTTCGACGGGGCTGCTGTACGTGCCGGCGAACTACGCGGAGACCGAGGAAGTCATCGAGCTGGCAAAAGTTGCGTCGGCGTACGGTGGTATTTACGTCACGCACATGCGCAACGAGGCGACCGGGCTGCTCGATTCCGTGAACGAGACGATACGCATTGCAGAAGAAGCGGATATCCCTGCGCACATCAACCACCACAAGGCGGCCGGCGTCGCGCAGTGGGGCTGGTCGGAGCAGAGCCTCGCGCTGATCGACGAGGCGCGCGAGCGCGGCATCGACATCGTGCACGACCTGTACCCGTACACGGCGTCGAGCACGTCGTCCGCGATCCTGTTCCCGCAGTGGGTGCTGGCCGGCGGCCCGGAGGAATTCGCGAAGCGCGTGACCGACCCCGAACTCCTGCCGCAGATCAGGGAGGACATGCGCGAGATCTTCATGAACGACCGCACCGGCGGTGACCTGAGCCGCATCCAGATTCGTGTGCTGCGATCCGACGAGTCTTACAACGGCAGGACGCTCGCGGACATGGCCGCCGATCGCGGCCTGCCGAACAGTCTGGAGACGGGTATAGATCTCGTCATCGAGCTGCAGTTAAAAGGCGGCTTCTCCGCGATCTATCACGCGATGAACGAGGACGACGTCATCCGCATCATGCAGCACCCGCTCGCGATGATCGAAACCGACGGCGATCCGGTCGCCTGGGGCGACGGCTACCCGCATCCGCGCAGCTACGGCGCGTTCCCGCGTGTGCTCGCGAGGTACGTGCGCGAACTCGGTGTCCTTACGCTCGAGGAAGCGATTAAAAAAATGACCTCGATGCCCGCCGACCAGTACAACCAGAAAGAGCGCGGCCGCATCGTCGAGGGCGCATACGCCGACATCACCGTGTTCGACGCGGAGGAAGTCCGCGACATGGCGACCTACACGGACCCGCACCGTTATCCCGTCGGCATCGAGCACGTGATGATCAATGGCCGTTTCGTGATCAAGGCGGGCGCGCTGACCGGCGAGCGGCCGGGCGTGTGGGTCAGAGGTCCTGCGCGACCGGAGCGGGTGACTTCATTGCCGGCAAACTGAGAAAAGCCCCGCCGTTCGACGGGGCTCCCTGTCACGCTTCGGCGCGCCGGCGTTGCTCAGTGGTGGTCGCAATCTTCGGCCGGCGGAAAGATAGCAAACGCCTGCGGCGCTTCCGGATAGGTCAGCTCGAATACCCAGTCGCCATTGAACTCGTGTCGATTGATATCGATGTGGATCTCGGCGCAAAGACCATTGTCTTCCCTTAGTCCGCGATCCGGCATGCAGAAGGGCGCCGGGCACGGCGGGTCCTGGGACCCGTGGCTCGGTCCTTCGCCTCCAATGACCGAAACGTCGACGTTGATCACACCGCCTTCCCCGGGTTCGCCAGTCGCGGCGCTGATTGCACCCGACGCGTTGAAAATGGCGACATCTGCGGCCACGCCTCCGACAGCGAGGTCCTCGGGCCCACAGGATTCGCCGCAGCCGGCGCGGTTGTTGAATCCGACCCACCAGATCGAATATGGCTCGTTCGCTGTATCCACCTTGGCCATCACACGCCCGTCAATGCGATTCTCTGATCGCTTGAGCCACGCGGCGCCTTCGGCGGTCGTAAAAATTCCGGACATCGGAGGATTCATTGATGCCTGGATCTCGGCAGTCTGGAAGACTCTCGGGTCGTCATCAGCAATGACAGCCTGTGCTGTTACAGTCAATATCGGCAACAAGCCGACGCATATCAGTTTTTTCACTGTTCTATCCCTCGTTGTTTTCGATTATTGGGGTCGAACAGCCAGCGCGTGGCCGGTGGAGCGCGGAAGAAAATGCGCTGCTACCAGGACGGAAAACCGTTGGCTGCCCGTCATATATTGAGCTTAGTAGCTGGCTGCGACGTTGCCGGGAAATCTGTGGTCCAATAGGGTCAATAATGATCGCTGCCACGAGCCGATATACTTCGGCGCCAGGCGCGGCGAATCAAAAAAATCCAGCCTACGGGGAGACTCAGTTGAACAAGTCAATGATTACGTCGTCTATGGCGATCTGTTCGCTCGGCATCGTGCTGGCGGGATCGATTTCCGGACAGGCGCTAGCTCAATCAGACACTGACATCGCCGACGGAGCGGAAGACAAGAAAGACGAAGGCCTGCCGCTCGAGCCCGAGCGCACGGTCGAATTCGAAACGGACGAAGGCACGTGGCTGTCGCTGGACCTGTCGCCCGACGGGCAGACGATCATTTTCGAACTGCTGGGCGACATTTACACGCTGCCGGCCAGCGGCGGCGAAGCCACACCGTTGCTGACCGGTATCGCGTTCGAATCGCAGCCGGCGTATTCCCCCGACGCCTCGATGATCGCGTTCCTTTCCGATCGCGACGGTTCGGAAAACCTCTGGATCGCAAACGCGGACGGCAGCGAGCCGAAAAAGCTCAGCAAGGAAACCAAAGGCACGTTCCTTTCTCCGGAGTTCTCGGCCGACGGGCAGTACGTGTTCGTCTCGAAATCGAACTGGGGCCTGCGCACGCACGAGATCTGGATGTATCACGTACAGGGCGGATCCGGCATCCAGGTCACCAAGGCGAAGCCGACGCCGGAGACGCCGAACGACCAGCGGCACAATGCGGTCGGCGTGACCGCGTCACGTGACGGCAAGTATCTCTACTACGCGCAAAAGCAGGGCGGCTTCGGCTACAACGTGCAGTTCCCGCTGTGGCAGGTGGTACGCCGCGACCTCACCGAGGGCACCGAGGATACAGTCGTGCAGGCGCAGGGCAGCGCGATACGCCCGGAGATTTCCCCGGACGGGCGGCACCTCGTGTACGCAACGCGCCATGACGCAAAGACCGGCTTTCGCGTTCGCGACCTGGAAACCGGGGCAGATCGCTGGCTGACTTACCCGGTGCAGCGTGACGACCAGGAAGCGTTGTTCAGCCGCGATCTGCTGCCGCCCTACGCGTTCACGCCGGACGGGGCAGCCATCGTCACGACATTCGACGGCAAGATCCAGCGCGTCAGTCTTGCCGACGGCAGCGCCGCCGTCATCCCGTTCAATGCGAAGGTTGCGGCGCCAATAGGCCCGCTGCTGGGGCAGAGCCAGACGACAGATGACGGGCCGGTACGGGCGCGCATCATCCAGACACCGCGCCAGGCGCCTGACGGCAGCGCGGTCGTTTTCTCGGCACTGACGCACCTGTACCGGATGACGCTTCCGTCCGGAACGCCGACGCGCCTCGTTACGGACGACACGCCGGCGTTCCAGCCGAGCTGGTCGCCGGACGGTCGCTGGGTGACATACGTGACCTGGAGCAGCGACGGCGGGCACATCTGGAAGGTGCGCAGCAACGGGCGCGGCCGTCCGGAAAGGCTGACGCGGGAAGCGGCGTTCTACACCGATCCCGTCTTCACGCCGGACGGCGACACGGTCGTCGCGCTGCGCGGCAGCACCTACGCGCGGCTGCACCAGTTTTTCGATAATGCGCGCGCGCCGGCGATGGACCTGGTTAAGGTATCCGCCGATGGCGGCGCGATCGAGCTCGTTGCCCACGCAAATGCGCTCGGCGTGCCGCATTTCGCGGGAGATGACGAACGGGTCTATCTCTATTCGCAGGCGGGCCTGCTCTCGATGCGCCTCGACGGCAGCGACCGGCGCATGCACGTGCAGGTCAAGGGGCCCGGCATATTCGCCGCCGAAGAAGCGGTTGCCGCGAACGAAGTGCGTATGCGCCCCGGCGGCGGCTGGGCACTGGCGCACGTCGGCAACCAGCTGCACGTCGTCGCCGTGCCGCAGCTCAGTCGCGAAGCGCAGACCGTCGACGTGTCGAATCCCGCGGTGCCCAGCAAGAAGCTGACGGATATCGGCGCTGACTATTTCGACTGGACCGAAGACGGACGAACGATGACCTGGGCGGTCGGCTCGACGTTTTTCCGCCAGGACTTCGACAGCGTGTCGTTCGAGGAGGAAAAGAAGGAAGAAAACGGCGAGGAGAACGGCGACGACGAGGCGGGCGAGGAAGAAGAGGAAACGCCCGAGCCGCCGAAGTACGAGTCGTTCGAAGTGGTTGTCGAAATGCCGCGCGACGTGCCGCAGGGCGCTGTGCTGTTGCGTGGTGCGCGCCTGGTCACGATGAACGGTGATGAGGTGATCGAGTCCGGCGATCTCCTGGTTGAAAACAATCGCATCGCCGATATTGGTGCGTCAGGTTCGATCGTGCCGCCGGACGGCGCGGAGGTGATCGACGTCAGCGGCAAGACGATCGTGCCCGGGTACATCGATACCCACGCGCACTGGTTCGAGATTCGTCGCGGCATACTCGATCCGGGGCACTGGGCGTTTCTCGCGAACGTCGCGTACGGCGTGACGGCGGGGCTCGACGTGCAGACCTCGACGAACGACCAGTTCGCCTACCAGGACCTGATCGATACCGGGCAGATGACCGGCCTGCGCGCGTTTTCGACCGGCCCCGGCGTGTTCTCGAACAACGAGTTCCAGTCGAAGGAGCAGGCGGTCGGCGTGCTGAAGAAGTACCGCGACCATTACCGGACGCGGAACATCAAGGCCTACCTGTCGGGCAACCGCAAGCAGCGCCAGCACGTGATCCAGGCGTCGAAGGAGCTCGGCATGATGCCGACGACCGAAGGTGGCCTCGACATGAAACTCGACCTGACGCAGGTCCAGGACGGGTTCTGGGGTACGGAACATTCCTTCCCGCTGATTCCGCTCTACAGGGACGTCGTCGAGTTCGTCGCGCGCTCGGGATCGACGTACACGCCGACTTTGCTCGTGCTCTACGGCGGGCCGTGGGCGGAAGAGTATTTCTTCACGCAGGAGAATCCCCACGACGATGCCAAGGTGCGACGCTTCATGCCGCATTTCGTCGTCGATACGAAGACGCAGCGGCGGCAGTGGTTCCGTCCGGAAGAACATGCGTTCGATCGCACCGCAGCGGAGGCGGCGAAGATCGTGCGCGCCGGCGGCCTGGTCGGCATCGGCAGCCACGGCCAGTTCCAGGGCCTGGGTTATCACTGGGAGCTGTGGGCACTGGCATCCGGCGGCCTGGCGCCGATGGAGGTGCTGCGCGCGGCCACCGCGAATGGCGCGATCATCATCGGCCGGCAGGACGAGATCGGCAGTCTCGAAACCGGCAAGTTCGCCGACCTTGTGATCCTCGATGCGAATCCGCTGGACGACATCCGCAACACGAACGCGATCGACCGAGTGATGCAGAACGGCCGGCTTTACGACGCCGATACGATGGACCAGGTCTGGCCGGAACAAGTGCCGCTCGCGCCGCTGTGGTTCTGGGACGAGGACCCGATGCCGCGAACGAACTGACGCCTTCCGTCCTTGCGAGGCGCCTACGGCCGAATCAATACACGCCGCGTCGCCAGATCAGGCGGAATCGGCGTCGATTTCGGCAATGATCTGAATCAGCAATTCGTGGAAAGATTCCCGGAACTGGTCGGGATAATGCTCGATGTCGAATCGCAGTATCGATCCGGGCGGCCCGGATTGAGAGAGTAAGGCTTTTAGTTCGGCACGAAAGGCGTTCCAGGCTTCGTCGGACAGAAATCCGGACTGGTACTGGTAGTAGAGATTGTCGGCTGTTTTCTTGTTCATTTCACTGAGCAGCTGATAAGCGGCAACAATTTCGATCGGTAATTCCAATGTCAGCGCTTTGGGCACCTCGTCAATTTCCGGGTCGCTCGCGACCGATTCGGAAATGAAAGTGCCCCTGATTCTCAGTACTTCGCCGCTGTGCAGGTGTGCTCGCAGGTTCTCCAGCGAGGATTCATGTCGTGCCTGGTATTGAGCGGCAATGGCGATTTTCTGCGTCTGCCTGAGCTGCATGCCAACGAATATCAGCGACGCGATGATTCCGGCTGCCCCTACGATCTGCAGCCAGTCGTTCAGGTTCTGTGATTGCATGCTGTCCTCCGGAGCAGACCGTTCCCCGATCATTAGTGAATACTGATCCTGGACGGTCCCTGCTGATTGCTGGGCTGTTAACAGTCTAGTTCAGGCGCCGTAATTGTTTCCGATCCGGACGGTTTACCGCCCGATCACGATTCGAGCTACTACACTGAATGGGCACGCCTGAAAACCGCTCTTTAGGCAAGAATAAAATCGGGGAGCAAGCCATGACCATTCATCGAAACGGGATTCCGGCCGTCGCCGGTATGCTCATCTCAATCGCGCTGGCAATGCCGGCGATCAGCATCGCACAGGAAGTCGAGCGCACCTGGATTCAGGTCCGGGAAGTGCATGTCAAGCCGGGCCGCGTCAACGACTTTGTACGGCTGCAGATTCAGTTATCAGAGGCGCTGAAGGCGGACGGCAGGCCGGGTCGCGGGGTATGGCAGGAAATTCGCGGAGATCTGGCGACCTTCCACATCGTTGCGCCGGTAGACGATCTCGCCGAGCTGGATGAACCGAACGAGCCCGTGATGAACGAGGACGACTGGGCGGAGTGGGTTGCTGCGATTCTCGATGTCACGGAATCGAGCGAGCGAACCATCCTGCGCAGTCATCGCGAGTGGACGATATCGCCTGAGGAAGGAAGCGAACCGGACCTTTTGCTGCTGCGCACTACGACGGTCAAGCCAACGCACATGGGTGAATATCACACCTGGGTTGCGGACAAGCTCGTGCCTGCACTGAAGAAAGGTGGCGCCAAAGGGGTCTCATTCAACCACCAGGTCTATGGAGGCAATGCCACTACCTGGGTGGTCGCTGCGCGTCTTGAAAACTGGGCGGCCTTGCAGCGACCGCGCGGGGCGTTGAATTACCTGAGCGACGAGGAATATTCGGCACTTGTAATGCCGGCGCGAGAGATGACGCTGGCTAGCGATCTGCGCATACTTCGTTATCGCCCCGACATCAGCTTTTGAGGCCCGACAATGAGATTCTTGTCCGGCGGGCCATGCGGCTCGCCGGGCGCGAATTGCCGCGGGACCGGAATCATTTCGGTTCGCGTGTAATGCAGGGTCGCGGCGCATCGCGCCAAAATTAATTGACACTCTCTACCGGCGGACCAGGTGGCGTTCGTATGCGCCTTGTCAGTAGTGACTATCGGACGTGATTCCTATTTGTCATTCGACATCCTCCCAGCAGATGAACACGGGATCGGCGATCTTCTCGTAGACCCGGTGATGAATCGATTCGGCCGGTTCGTCGTGCCGATAAATGTACTCGACGGCGCGATCGCACTGCGCGCGATCGCGAAACGTCATGATGAAAAAATACTCGTGGTCGCGTTCGTCGTCCGTGTCCATCACTTCGTGCCGTTGCCGCTGGCCGACAGGGCCCGTGGCGTGGACGAATGCGCCCTCGACGAGATGCTCGTGAAACGCGTTCAGGGCGGCCCGAAATTCGTCGATCGTGACGCCGTCCCTGAGATTGAAACAGGTGAGCATGTGGAACACGGTTCCCCCGTCGCCTTGTGCCGCTTATGATGCCTATTCTAACGTGATGGGCTCGCCACCATCGTCGACGCGCCGACAAGGAGAACAACAATGTGCGCCGCAGCATTTCCGAAGAAGACTCGCGACCTGCACAGCCATCATTTCGATTCGACGATCTGGGACGACCTGGAATTTCGCGATGACGACATCATCGTGGCGACCTACGCGAAATCAGGCACGACCTGGATGCAGCAGATCATCGCGCAGCTGCTGTTCGACGGTGCGGAAGGTCTCGAGACCGCGGAAATGTCGCCATGGCTGGACCTTCGCGTGCCGCCGAAAGAGGTGAAGCTTCCGCTCGTCGAGGCACAGACGCACCGCCGGTTCCTGAAAACTCACCTCCCCGTCGATGCACTCGTGTTTTCGCCGAAAGCGAAGTATCTGTACATCGCCCGGGACGGCCGCGACGTCGTATGGAGCCTGTACAACCATCATGCCAACGCGAACGACACCTGGTATGACGCGCTCAACAACACGCCGGGCAGAGTCGGACCGCCGATGCCGCCGCCAACCGAATCGATCGTGCAGTACTTCCGCGACTGGCTGGACAAGGACGGCTACCCGTGGTGGTCGTTCTGGGAAAACATTCGCTCGTGGTGGTCCATTCGCGAATTGCCGAATGTTGAGCTGGTCCATTTCTCGAATCTGAAGAAAGACATGCCCGGGGAAATAAGGCGCATCGCGGAATTTCTCGAGATACCGGTCAATGAGGACAAGTGGGCCGATATCCTCTTGCACTGCAGTTTCGATTACATGAAAAAGAACTCGACAAAAAGCGTTCCGCTCGGTGGCGCGTTCTGGGACGGCGGCGCGGAAACGTTCATTCACAAAGGTGTCAACGGACGCTGGCGCGACCTGTTGACCGATGACGACGTCTCGGAGTACGAGCGTCGCGCCGAAGAAGAACTCGGTGCCGACTGCGCGCATTGGCTGGCGACCGGCGAAATGCGCTAGCCGGACGCTCCGAATCACCGCGCCAATGAGTCACGACAACGAGTACCACGATGCGCTGATCACGATGCTCGAGCTGATCTGGGGCGAGGGCTACATGGCGCCCGGCGGGCCCGGCAATGTGGCGAAAATGCTCGAGGGATTCGATACGCACGGCAAGAAAGCGCTCGATATCGGCTGCGGCATCGGCGGCCCGGCATTCGAGATGGCAACGAACTGGGGCCTCGAAGTCACCGGCATCGACCTCGAGACGCCGCTGGTCGAGCGCGCCAATGCCGCCGCGGCGAAAAAGGGCCTGTCTGACCGCTGCCGGTTCCTCACGGTCGAGGCCGGTCCGCTCGACTTTCCCGACGAGTCCTTCGATTTCGTGCTGACCTCCGGCGCCGTCACCCAGGTCGAGGACAAGGCCGCAGTATTCAACGAGTGTTACCGCGTACTCGTGCCGGGCGGCTGGCTTTCCTGCTACGACTGGACGAAGTCGGATGCCGAGCTTTCCGACGACATGCACTACTGGTTCAAGATGGAAGGGCTCACCTATGCCCTGCAGACACTCGATGAGTACCGGCAGCATTTCGAGAGCTGCGGCTTCACTGAAGTACAGGTCGTGGATGCGTCCGACTGGTACCGCGCCGAGGTGCGCCGCGAGTACGAACTGATGAGGGGCGAAATGTATCCGCGCATGGTCGAGGCGCTCGGGCAGAAGGACGCCGACTACTTCGTCGAGAACTGGCGGGCGATGGTCGTGGTGTGTGAAAAGGGCGAAATGCGGCAAGGATACTGCCGCGCGCGTCGACCGGGCTGAATCTCCGTCAGCTCGCGGACACGGCCGTACCGCTGACGCTGACCATCAGCATGCCGCCGTCGGCGCCGACCGTCTCGTAATCGATGTCGATGCCGACGATCGCATTGGCTCCCATTTCCGAGGCTTTCTGCGACATCTCTTCGAATGCTATTTCCCTCGCCTTCGCCAGTTCTTTCTCGTATGCGGCGGACCGCCCGCCGACGATGTCGCGGATGCTGGCAAAAAAATCGCGAAAGATGTTCGCGCCGAGGATTGCTTCGCCGGTGACGACGCCGTAGTAGCGATTGATTTTCATGCCTTCCAGGCTGGGCGTGGTCGATAGTTGCATTGGCGTCCCTCGAAGTCGAAATAGATTACCTGGCTGTTAGTCGGCGCTGCGTTTTCCCGAAGTCGTCGAACGGGCGCATTTTGTCCGCGACGACAGTCATCTGCTCCAGCGGCCGGTCGCCGCCGGTGCCGAAGCGAAAACCGATCATTCCGTTCGGCATCATCTGCACGATGTTGCCGCCGTAGCCCGACATGCGTGGCGCCGTATAAACATTGCCTGCCTCGGTGCGATAGTTCTCGTGCCACAGCGACAGGTGGTAGCTCTTGGGCCCGAATTCGTTCGACTCGCCGGTCGGCAGGCCGACGACGCCGTTCTCGTACATCGCCTCCGCCACGCCGGCGCGGCTGAGCAATTGCACGTCGTCGTGGGCGCCACCGTTCTGCAACAGCATCGCGATCTTCGCGATGTCGTCGATCGTGACGTACAGACCCCAGGCAAGCAGCGGGATGCCGCCGCCGTCGGCTTCCTGCGTGTGCAGCTTCGGTAAATGATGGATGCCGATCGGCCGGTATACCTCGTCCATCATCATCTGCCAAATGCTCGCGTCCGACCCTTCCCGCTGCCGGTACAGTGCGGCGAGTGCGGCCGACAGCGTGAAAATGTCGCGGTCGCGGTAACGGGCGTGAACGCCCGGGCCCCAGGGATAACTCGGCACCTCGAAGACGTGAGCCAGTTTTTCAGCCGCCGTCGGCGCAAAGTACCAGCGCATGTAGTCGTCGAAGCCGGCGTTGTTGGCCGGGTTGCTCGCATCGCCGACGCCGATGATGTTCGGCTCGACGTTCAGCGTGCCGGTGCCGATGCCGGTCGCCATGCTCATTGCATGCCGGAACGTCACGTCCCGCCACCCGTCGTGATCCGCCGAAACGTCCACGTAGTCGCGAATCCGGTAGTCCAGAATCTCGTCGCCGTACTTCTGCGCCATGCGCAGCAGCGTAACCAGTCCCGCCGCGGTCTTGGTTACGGACCAGACGCCGTGGCGCATCTGGCGCGGGTACGGGAATGCCCCGTACGGGGTATTCATGGATCGCACGTATACCTCGCCGTCGATGACGAGGCCGCTGGCGGCGACAAGCTGCGGCTCGATGCCCGAATCGAAATCTGCAAGCAAGTCGACGCCGAACCCGCGCTGCAACTCCGACCAGTCCCGCCACACGAGGCGGTCCTCGAGCTCGCGTGTGAAAGCTTCGATCAGTTCCCGGTCAACGACGGCCGCGCGTTCGTACTCCACCGCAACCTGCGCCGCCGCAACGTATCGCGTCTGCACAACAAACGGCGCCAGCTGCTGCACAACCTGGTAGCGGAGCTGCGATACGGTTTCGTCGTCGTACAGGAACGTGGCGACGCCGTTGTAGGTCTCGTTTTCGAACTCGTTGGTGAGGAGGAACGGGAACGACGCCCGCGACAGGCCTCCGTCGCCGGTTTCCGACCACACTCGCCCGGGCTCGACCTGGATTTGCCAGTAGCTGTCGCCGGTGCCGCGGAGAATGCCGCGATCGGCGGGGACGAGATGGCCGTCATGCGATTCGAAACGCAGTTCGACGGCAGGAAAAAGCTGCGTACGCTTGCCGTTGACTTCGGCAGGGCGGATCGATGGCGGTTCGCTCTGCATTGCGTGTTCCGGTATGAGCAGCACGCCGGAAAAACGATGCAGCGCGGGCGCGGATTCGCCCTCCGGCAGGAAGTGCCTGTTTGCGACCGGCAGCGCAGGGGCTGCGCTGTACAGCCGCTCGCGCTTTAACTGCGCGCGGTCCGCGGCTGCCGTACCGGGCAGCAGCAACAGGACCAGTGCGGCCGCAACCGCAATTTTTGCCGTTCTCAGTAACATGTCGTCATTGACAGCGCGCCCTTCGGTTCGTGGCTGTTGTCCGGCGCCGCGCAGGTCGTTTCATTATATGTCTTTTGCCGAAGCGCGATGCCATGCTCGTTCCGGTCGGTGCTATGCTGTGCCCGCTACGCGCCGGCGCTGCAACGACAGACAAAAACGAGCTCCGAAACGAATCGGCGAGACACCGCATGCGACTCATCCGAAGCCTTTTCCTGCTGGCCGCGCTGCTCGCAGCGGGCAGTGCCATGGCCAGCTACGCGATCTACGTCGGCAAGAACCTGACCGCGAACGGCAGCGTGCTGATCGGCGGTTCGGGCGACGAAGTGTCGAGTCACTGGCTGGAAATCGTCCCGGCCAAAGATCATCCGGCCGGGGCGACTATCAAGGTCGGCGTCACCGAAGAAGCGTTCATGCCCGGGTACCTCACCGAAATTCCGCAGGTGCGGCACACGTATCGCTACCTGACAATGAACTATTCCGAGTACCGGGGCTTGCCGCCGCCGCTGACGAACGGTGGATTGAACGAGCACAACGTTGCGGCGCGCGACGTATGGTCGCCGTCGCGCCCGGAACTCATCGAAATGACGCCGAATCCGCAGACCGGCCCGCAGTACAGCGACCTGTCGCGCATCGTCATGGAGCGTGCGCGCAGCGCGCGGGAGGCGGCGGAAATCGTCGGCCAGCTTATCGACGAATTCGGCTACTCGACCTACGGCGGCAACTCGCACATGTTCGCCGACGAGAACGAAGGCTGGGTGCTTCTGAACTTTGCCGGCGGCAAGGGGCTCTGGATCGCCGAGCGGCTCGGTCCCGACGACGTGCGCATGTCCTACCCCGGCTACATCCACGAGATCCCGCTGGACTTTCACGAACGCGACGACTACATGGGTTCGGCGAACTTCATCAGCTTCGCCGTGGAGCAGGGCTGGTTCGATCCGGACGCCGGCGAGCCGTTCAACGTCACACGAATCTACGGCGTCGACGAGGAACGATACCCGAGAAGCGCGATGGAAGCCGAACTGCGCGCGGCAGCGCCGATCGGTTTGCGCGACATGTTGAACGCCGTGCGCGATCCGCGCATCTCGAAAGACTCCACCGGTTACGGCCAGGTGGCGGAACTCAGGGATCGCGGCCGGCCGGAAATGAACCTCCTGTGGGTCGCGCCGACGGGATCCGTCACTTCGCCGTTCATTCCCTATCGCATCGGCGTTCAGACGATCGCGCCGCAGTTCGGCAAGCACCGCTACCTGACGAAAGGCGAGGCGACGCGCTTCGTCACCGAGGACTGGCAGATCCAGGAAGCGACCGAGTTTGCCGGCCGCACGTTCAAGCGCCTGATGTACTTCACCTGTGACCACCCGGAGAAATTCCTGCCCGAAGTCACCGAAGCGCTGACCGCGTTCGAGGACCGGCTGATCGCCGAGCAGGCATCCGTGGCGGATACGGCAGAGGCGCTGTTCGAGGCCGGCAAGGAAGATCTCGCCGCGGCATACCTCACGGACTACAGCACGCGCCGCGGGCTCGACGGGCTGCGCCTCGGCAATGCGCTTCTCGCGAGTATCGAGGCGCGAACCGAGGTGCTGTACGGGTACCGGCGCCCGCAGACGGACGAGATGAGCCGGTTGAGCTACGACCGCGTGGACTGCCTGCCGTGAGAGCTGTTGCGGCGTTGCTCGCAATTCTTTGCATCGCGGCCTGCGGTTCGCCGCCCGACCGAACCCCGGCCGATGGCGCCGCGCGGAAGCTGATCCTGATCATCGGCGACGGCATGGACGACCAGCAGATCACGATGGCCAGGAACTACCTCGTCGGCAGCGACGGGCAGCTGGTGATGGACGGCATGCCGTACCGCGGTGTCGCGCAGGTGCAGACCGTTGCGGAACACGATCCATCCGTGCCGGTTTACGTCGGGGATTCGGCAAGCGGCGCCACAACTCTCGCCACCGGTGTCGTCACGAGTATCGGCCGCGTCAGCACCGCTGCCAATACGGACGAGAACCTGGTCACGATCATGGAACTGGCGAGCGCAGCCGGCCTGCAGACCGGCATCGTCTCGACGACCCGGGTCACCGATGCGACGCCCGCGGCGTTCGTCGCGCACATCGACCAGCGCTACTGCCAGAGCCCGCGCAACATGGTCGAGGAGGACGAGACGCACCCGCAATACTCTACCGATTGTTCCAAGGACTTCGTCGCCGTCGGCGGTCGCGGCTCGACGGCCGAGCAGATCGTCGCATCACAAGTCGACATCGTGCTCGGCGGCGGCTACGAGGACTTCGCGCAAAAGGTCGAGGCCGACGATGAACGAACGCTGCTCGACACTGCGCGCGAGCGCGGCTTCACGATACTCACCGACAAGAGCGAATTGGCAAGCGTCGATACACACGCGCGCGTGATGGGACTGTTCTCTCCGCGCATCATGCCGGTGCGCCTGCGCGGAACGAACGGGGCCGTCGCCGAATAGGTGCAGAAGACGGACGGCAAGGTGCGCTGGCCGGCGCCCGTCACCTGCGAGGACGAACCCGGGTTCGCGGGCATGCCCACGCTCGCGGAAATGACCGATGCGGCGCTTCGTTTTCACGATGACGACGGCGGTTTCGTGCTGATGGTCGAGTCCGCGTCCATAGATGACCAGGCGCACTACTGGAAAGCGTGCGGACACATTGGTGAAACCGGCCAGCTCGACGAGGCCCTGGCCGTCGCGCTTGCGTACCAGCAGGAACATCCCGAAACGCTGGTGATCGTCACCGCCGACCACGGACATGCAGCGCATATCGTCCCGGAAACCAGCGAGCTCGCACCGCAGGAGTACGCGAGCCCGGGCCGCTTCATCCGCCTCGTGACACCAGAGGGCGGCGTCATGGGCATCAACTACGCAACGAACGACTCGCCCGACTGGGAAGAGCATTCCGGCGTGCAGGTGCCGGTGTACGCGAGCGGGCCGGGTGTGGACGCGTTTCCGGAATACATGCGCCAGGCGGACGTCTTCACCATCGCCGCGCGGCATCTCGGTCTCGATCCGGCACAAGCGGAGCAGCATTAACTACCGAACGCAGGCACTCATCATGGGCTACCTCTACCTGTCGATATCGATCCTTGCCGAAGTCATCGCCACGAGCGCCCTGAAAGCATCGGAGCAATTCACGCAGCTCTGGCCGAGCGTCATCGTCATTGTCGGTTACGCGACGGCGTTCTTCGCGCTGTCGTTCGTATTGAAGACGATACCGGTCGGCGTCGCCTATGCGATCTGGTCGGGCGCCGGCGTCGCACTGATTACGCTGGCCGGCCTCGTGCTCTTCGATCAGCGCCTCGACTTTGCAGCCGTTGCCGGCATTACACTGATCGTCGCCGGCGTCCTCATCATCAATGTATTCTCCAAGTCGGCGGCTTGATCGGAGGTATCCGTCATGCGCTGTTCGTCGTCCCTGTTTTACACCCTCATACTGTTGCTCGCGGTCGCCGGCTGCAGTCGCGATGTGCCGGAATCCGCTGCCGGTGCGCTCGTAACAGACCAGCGTCTCGTAAACGCCGAAACGGAACCGCACAACTGGCTGTCGCATGGCCGGACCTACGACGAGCAGCGCTTCAGTCCGCTCGCGGCAATCAACGACGGCAACGTCGCCGACCTCGGTCTCGCCTGGTACTTCGATATCGAAACCAATCGATCGATGGAAGCGACGCCGCTCGTCATCGACGGAGTCATCTACGTCACCGCCGCCTGGGCGGTCGTTTACGCGCTCGATGCGGTCACCGGCGAATTGCTGTGGCAGTACGATCCGCAGACGCCGCGCGCCTGGGGTGCGTATGCGTGCTGCGACGTGCCGAATCGGGGCGTCGCTGCCTGGGGCGACAAGATTTACGTCGCGACCTTCGACGGCTACCTGGTCGCACTCGATCGCGAGACCGGCTCCGTCGAATGGAAAGCCGACACGATAGATCGCACACCGCCGTACACGATCACCGGCGCACCGCGAGTCGTCAAAGGCAAGGTCATCATTGGCAACGGCGGCGCCGAATACGGTGTGCGCGGATACGTGACGGCCTACGACGCCGAAACCGGGGAGAAGATCTGGCGCACCTGGACCGTGCCCGGCAATCCGGCCGACGGATTCGAGTCGGACGCAATGCGCATGGCGGCCGAAACGTGGACCGGCGAGTGGTGGACATACGGGGGCGGCGGAACGGCATGGGATTCGTTTGCCTACGACCCGGAGCTCGACCTTTTGTACGTCGGCGTCGGCAACGGCTCTCCCTGGAACCGCGAAGTCCGCAGTCCTGGCGGCGGCGATAACCTGTTCCTCGCGTCGATCCTCGCACTCGACCCCGACGACGGCGCCTATCGCTGGCACTATCAGACAACGCCCGGCGAGACGTGGGACTACACGGCGACCCAGCACATGATTCTCGCCGACCTCGAAATCGGCGGCGAGCCGCGCAAAGTGCTGATGCAGGCGCCGAAGAATGGATTCTTCTACGTCATCGACCGCCGTGACGGCACGCTGATCTCCGCGGCGCCCTACGTGGCACTCAACTGGGCGACGCACGTCGACGTGCGGACGGGGCGGCCGGTGGAAGTACCCGGTGCGCGCTACGAGGCCGCGATGCAGGTCATCTTTCCCGGTGCGTGGGGCGGGCACAACTGGCACCCGATGAGCTACAGCCCGCGGACCGGATTCGTCTACATTCCCGTCATCGGTACGTCCGAACCGTACGCGACGCCCGCGGAGTTCCGTTTCGTCGATGGCCACCTGAATACCGCGATCGACTGGAAGACAGTGGCCGACGTCCCGGCGGAGGAGGTGGCGACGCACCCGTACGTCTCGGCGCGCGTCTCCGCCTGGGACCCGGTGCGCAAGGCCGAAGCATTTCGCATCGAAGGCGGCGACGGCTGGAACGCGGGACTGTTGTCGACGGCCGGCAACCTCGTATTCCAGGGCGACGCGCTGGGCGAGTTCGCCGCCTATCGCGCCGATGACGGTGCAAAGCTCTGGTCTGCGCATGCGGGAACCGGGATCCAGGCGGCACCCGTTACCTACGCGGTCGGCGGCGAACAGTACGTCACGGTCGTCGGCGGCTGGGGTGGCAGCCTCGGCTCGTTCGCCGGCGATCCGGGGCCAAACCCGTTTCTCGATGCCGTCGGTCGCGTACTGACCTACAAGCTCGGCAGCGACGCAGAATTGCCCGACGCGACGATCACCGACCACCCGTTCCCCGACATTGCCGATACCACCGCTTCGGCCGAAATCCTGGAGCACGGCCGTGTACTCTATTTCGATCGCTGCAGCTGGTGTCACGGCTACGATACGATCGGTAACGGTTCGTTTCCGGATCTCCGGTTTGCAGGTCCGGAGACTCACGAGACGTGGAACGCGATCGTCATCGACGGCGCCTACCTCGGCAGGGGCATGCCGAAGTTCGACACCGTCATGTCGGCGGCGGACGCGGAGGCGATACAGGCCTATGTCATTCGCCAGGCACACCTGACCCTGGACCCGGACTAGCCGCGCACAGCAAATGCAGGATCTGCCCCTGGTCGACATCAGCGAACTGCGTGCGGGCAGTGCACACCGCAGTACGAAGGCGGTCGGCGGCATCGAAGCGGCCTGCCGCGACGTCGGCTTCATGTACGTCACCGGGCACGGCATCGATGCGCAGACGATCGCGAACATGCGCAACGCAGTGGTTGCCTACTTCAGCCGGCCGCGCCAGCAGAAACTTCGCGATTCGATTACGCGCGACAACTATCGCGGCTATATTCCGACCGGTTTCTTCAGCCCGAACACGGGTGGCGGCGGCGCCGACAATTACGAGGGCTACAAGCTGCACCTCGAGGTCGATATCGACGACCCGATACGGGACGAATGCGACCTGTACGGGCCGAACCGCTGGCCACCTTCGCCAGCAGACCTGCGGCCGGCTACGCTCGCGTACTGGCAAGCGTGTGACGCGGTAGCCACCGCCCTGCTCGAGGCCATGGCCGTGATTCTCGACGTGGAACCGGCCTGGTTTCTGGCTCACTTCGACAAGCCGCTGACGAACATGACGCTGCTGCACTACCCGCCGCAGAGTGTCAACGACAAGGGTTTCGGCATCCATCCGCACAAGGACACCGACGTATTGACGATACTGGCGCCGGACTACGTCGGCGGCCTGATGCTGAAACCGCATACGACCGGCCAGTGGCTTGCCGTGCAGGCGCCACCGGATGCACTGGTTGTCAATACCGGTGACCTGCTCGAACTGTGGTCCGGGGGCTATTTCGTATCGACGCCGCACAAGGTCATCAACAAGACCGGCGCGGAGCGATACAGTTTTCCGTACTTCGTCGTACCCCGCTATGACACCGTCGTCGAACCGCTGCGCGATCCCCGCCCGGGATTCACGCGTGCGCCGGTTCACGTGGGTGACGTCTCCAGGGAGGTGTGGCGCACGAACTGGCCGGATTCGAAACCGGTCGAATCGCGATTTGATCTCGGGACGTTGTCGGACTGAGCGGGTTCGCCTAAACCATCGTGACCGTGCCGTTCAGGTTCGCACCCGATTCGATCTGGATGCACGAACAGTACACGTTGCCCAGTACGACGGCGGTGCTTTTAAGTTCGACCAGCTTGTCACCGTGAATATCGCCGTCGACGCGTCCTTCGATCGTAACGTTGGCCGCGCAGATCGTCGCTTTTACCCCGCCGCGCTTGCCAACGACGACGCTCTGGATATCGCGACCGATCGAGCCTTCGACCGTGCCGTCTATCCGGACCTTTTCGCCCGAGTTGAGATCGCCGGTAAAAACCATGTCCGTCGCGATGACCGTTCCCGTTGCGGAGGTCTCGTCTTTTTCAAGGTGCTCCGGAATACTGGTGCGCGTTGTCACGGTCGTCGTCCGGACCGGCGCCGGCTGTATGGACGTCGTCGGGGCGCCGGGTGGTTTGTTCTCGTCGAGCACGATTCGGTCTCCTCTGGTGTGCTTGTTCTTGTCCGAAGATCGGTTCCGGGCCGTAACCCGAGATTAGCGGAGATCGATCGCGATCGCACGAGCCCGGCAATGGAATGGAGGCCGGCTAACCTCGAAAATACTTAAGAAAAGCATCGTAAGCGCATACTTTCAGAATTAACGTGGCGTATCCACCGTTGAGCATCGGCGGGAGCAAGAGAATGACATTCGAACGGGCGTCGGTGGGGCCTCGTGCTTTCAGACGTCGACGTCGGTCAATCGGATATAGTGCCCGGCGCGAGTTCGGCGAACAGGCGCTGAAATGCCAGACGCATAGCCGCCCTGGCCGGCGCCTCGTGCATGTACGAACCCTCGAAGATACTGTGCACACGTCGCATGCTGCCCGATAAGAGCTGCTCGCCGGTTACGCTTTCGGTCATGCGCATTCGTACCTCAGCAATGAAATGCGCTTCGCCACCCGGTTCGATTGTGCCCCAGGCGGCGTACTGTTCGGCTTCCTGGTTCGTGAGTGGTGTATTGATGAACTGCATGAGGAGGACGGCGTCGGCTTCCTGCTCGGTGTACTCGAAGCCTTTGGCCGCCAGGACGATGCTGGCCTCATCACGCAGCATCGGTTTTAGGAATTCCGGCATGCCCTCGAATTCGACACGATATGTATGGACCCGCTCGGCCGACGGGCTGCAGCAGTACGACACCTCGGTGTTGACACCCGGGAGGGTTCCACAGGCCGCAAGCAGCAGCATGACAAACGGGATAACGGCGAATCTCGGACGGCTCATGGCGGGCTCCAGCAATGATCAGGGACCGAGTTTATGGGTCGGCCCGGGCCGTCGGTATGCGCACGAATCCTTCCCATGCTGTTGAAAACACGTATTCAAGGCTGACGGAGACTCTGTTGCGACGGGATGCCGCGTCGTCAGCCCGTTCTTGACATGTCGCCAACCTTGGGTGACAACCCGGGAATGACAGGGAAAGCGCACGCGCGGCTGGACGCGGACGAGATCCGGCGATTCTTCGACACCGGATGGATCGAACGCAGGGCACTGTTCGACCGCGACGAAATCGAGCGCATGCGCGAATGTTTCGACGCTCTCGAGAAGCTTGCGGACAGCCTGGAGGTCACCGGGCCGGTCAACGGCTCACATTTCGTGCTCGGCAGCCATCGCGGGCAGAAGGTCATCAAGCGAGTCGTCTGGGCCGGAGGGTCGCAGCAGTATCTGCTCGCGATCGGCGAGGATCCGCGCCTCACGGTGCCCAGTTCGCAGCTGCTCGGCAGCCGGGAAATGCAGCAGCTCCTGTCGCAGGCGCATTTCAAGCGGCCGGGCGACGGCGTCATCTTCGGCTGGCACCAGGACATCCAGCATCGCGACAAGGGCGCAGGCACCTGGCGCGACATGAACGGCACGGGCAGTTTCGTACAGACACTGATCGTCATCGACGAGATGACGCCGGAATCGGGGCCGCTGCAGTTCATTCCCGGTAGCTCGAAGTGGGGTCGCGTCGATTTCGGTGACCATGACTACGACAAGCCGGACGCGGTGCTGAAGCGACCGCCGCAGTTTCGCGAGGAAGACGCCGTCACGATTACTGCGGAACCGGGGGACACGCTGTTCTTCGGGCCGTATACCGCGCACGCGAGTTTCGAGAACACGACGCAGTCGTACCGGCGCGTGTTCATCAACGGCTACGCGTATCCCGGCGCGAACCGGCGCGTGTACCCGGGCGACGGTGCCGGGCGCACCGTGGTGGCGGAGTAGAGCGCGTGTTCGGCTACGTCGACTGGGCCATCGTCGCTGCCTACATCATCGGCACGACGATCGTGGGCCACCACCTGAAAGGCCGGCAGAAGTCGACGCGCGACTTTTTCCTGGGCGGGCGCAGCGTGCCCTGGTACGCGGTTACGGCGTCGACGATCGCGACGACGATCAGCGCCGTTACGTTCATCGGCGTGCCGGCGCTCGTGTTCGCGGCCGACGGGAATTTCACCTACCTGCAGCTCGCCATCGGCGGCGTGATTGCGCGCATTATCGTTGCCGTCTACCTCGTGCCGCTGTACTACGAAAAGGAGTTCTACAGCCCCTACGAGTACATGTCGGATCGCCTCGGCGACATCGTGGGGCGTGTGACGGCCGGCCTGTTTTTCCTGGGCGGCATTCTTGCGCAGGGCGTTCGCGTTTACGCTACCGCGCTGGTGCTCGAACTGATTACAGGCTGGAGCCTGACCGAGAGCATCGCGCTGATTGCGGCGTTCGCCGTGCTGTGGACGTGGATGGGCGGCATCGCTGCCGTCATCTGGACCGACTTCGTGCAGTTCTTCATCCTGGTTGCCGGCGGCGCAGCGGCCCTGGTATTCGTCGCCGGCGGCCTGCCCGACGGCTGGGAGACGCTGATGGCGGCCGGGCAGGCGGCCGACAAGTTCCAGACGTTCGATTTCAGCACCGACCCGCGCATCGCCTTCACGTTCTGGGCCGCGCTGATCGCGATGCCGTTCCAGAACGTCGCGGTATACGGCACCGATCACCTGTTCGTGCAGAGACTGCTGTGCTGCCCGAACCGCCGCGAAGCGCAGAAAGCCGTGCTCTGGAGCACGCTGGGTGAAGCGGTGCCGGTGCTGATGACATTCGTCGGGCTCGGGCTGTTCGCGTTCTACCAGTTTCAGCCGCTGCCGGAAGCGCTGGCGCCGCTGGTCGAGGAGCGGGGCGATCGCGTGTTCCCGGCATTCATCATCTCGGAGATTCCGACCGGTCTGAAGGGTCTGCTCATCGCCGGCATCCTGAGCGCGGCAATTTCGAGTCTCGACTCGATCCTCGCCGCACTCTCGCAAACGTCGCTGCAGATGTTCTACCAGCCGTTCGTCGAACCGGACGCGGACGAGACACGGCTTCTGAAGCTGTCGCGCATCTTCGTCATCTTCTGGGGTGGGGTGCTGGCATTCATGGCCTGGCAGTTTTCGGCCAGCGAGCTCGATCTCGTCAATCTCGCATTTTCGATGACGACCTACACCTACGGTCCGATGCTCGGCATCTTCCTGCTCAGCATGGCGGCACCACGCTACCGGGTGCGCGGCGTGGGCAAGGCGGTCATCGCCAGTGTCGCGGTTGTGCTGCTGATCAACGAGCCGGAGATCCTGAACCCGGTCGTCGGCGGCGACTTCTCGGAGCCACTGCTCGCGTGGCCGTGGCTGTTCCCGATCGGCTCGTTGACGTGCTTCGCGCTGGCGCTGCGCGGCAGGAAAGTGGAGGTCTGAACGAATGACGACACATCGGTCGACCCTCGTTCTGGTGCTGCTCTCTGTTGCAGGCTGCGGCGGGCTGCGTTTCGTCGACGCGCCGTCGGCGAATTACGGCAGCCGCGTCGACTACCTGGTGCTGCATTTCACCAGCGAGAACTATGCGGAATCGATGCGGCTCCTGACGCAGCCGTCCGCGAACCCGGTCAGCGTGCACTACCTCGTGCCGGAAAACGGCGACGCAACGTATCCTCGCCGTCGACTGGCGGTGCACCGCCTCGTACCCGAGCACGAGCGCGCGTGGCATGCCGGCACCAGCTACTGGGCCGGCGAGGAGGCGCTGAACGATCGCTCTATCGGGATCGAGATCGTCAACACATCGCGCTGCACGGATGTCGTCGAGGGGCTCGAGCCGAACACGCCCGAAAACCAGGTCTGCGTGTTTCACGACTTCGATCCGGAACAAATCGAACTCGTCATCGCACTCGTCACCGACATTCTCGAACGCTATCCCGGTATCGATCCGGTCGACGTCGTCGGCCACGCGGACATCGCCCCGGACCGCAAGGTCGACCCTGGACCGAAGTTTCCGTGGCGGCTGCTGCACGAGCACGGCATCGGTCCGTGGTTCGACGACGAGACCGTGGCCCTGCACCGGCAGCGCATCGACGAGCAACCGCCGACGATGGAACAGCTGCAGGCGGCGCTGAATGCATATGGTTACGCCGTCGAGGCTACCGGCGAACTGGATGTACAGACGCGCTTTGCGCTTCGTGCCTTCCAGATGCATTACCGCCCGTCAGACTGGAGCGGGCAGCCGGACGCCGAAACCGCAGCAATACTATTTGCACTGCTGGACAAGTACCGCACGGTCGAAGAAGACGACGAGGGCGAGAACGCGGCGCTGTAGCGCGCAACGGCCGGCAGACTGTGACTCGAATCTCAGGCGTGACCGCGAGGCTGTGCTAGATTTTTCTTGCTATCAGTAGCTTGGTGCGTAGGCAATGTTGACCTTCCTGCAGATCGTCGGCGGCGTAGTCGTCACGATCATCCTCCTCATCATCGCGTTTTTTGCCTACGTCCGAATCCGCTACGGCAAGATGATCGACCAGGCCAGGCAGGGTCACGAACCGTTGCAGGTCCACTTGAATGAAGACTTTGCACCGGACTGGATCGAAAAAGGCGAGGCGGCGAAATACCTCGAGGAACTGAAGCAGAGCGGATTCGATATCGGCAAGGCCTACTCGATCGTCGAAATGGAAGGCGTAATGGTTCAGAGCGCGTTCAAGCCGCCTCTAACCGCGACTCTCTACTTTCATCCACTGGCCGGCAACTGGGTCGACATCAGTTTTCAGTCAAAGGAAAGCGACCGGGAAGTCGACGTAACGAATGCGCCGCTCGGGGAAACGATCGACACGCGCCCCGAAACGAGGAAGCTGTACATGAAGGATGCTCGGGTGCCCGCGCTGATCAGGGCGGTCGTCGAGGAGGTCGGCGAGGAGGAAGGCAAGCTCGTCAACGATTCGAACTATCGTGACCACTTCGAAGACGCGTATCGCAAGGACATGGTGTGGCGTTGCCGGCGAGGCGGCATGACGTTCGAGGAATTCAAGGCGACCGCCGATGCCGGCGACAAGAAGTACAAGGACTCGCAGATCCGCGAAGCGTACGTCGAGACGAAACTTCAGGAACTGCACGCCTGGCACGACGCCGCCCTGGAACGGGTCAACGACCTGGACGAGAGCTGGCTCGATGGTATCTACGACCGGGGCAAGGCGGTATTCATGCTGCCGGCCCACGGCGAAGTCGAGGCGTACATCCAGTACATCGCCGATTTCGGGGTCATCGACGAAAAACAGGCGGAGAAACTCGTCGGCGCATTCTCGGGCCAGTCCGACCTGCAAATGGTCGCGCGACGCATCTTCGAGAGCATTTCGACGGAACTGCGCCCGCGCAAACTAAGAGACATCGATTTCCCGATCCAGGGGGAGCTCTACGAAGTCGGCTGACCTGCCGGCCGATGCGCGTCGTCGTGCGCACCGAGCCGGCCTGTCACAGGACCGGGTGCTGCTCGCCGTATCCCGTTGACGCCTCGTAAACGCGCGCCAGCGTCAGCGCTTCCGCCTCCCCGTACAGATTGCCGATGAACTGGATGCCGGTCGGCTTGCCCTCGTTGTCGAAGCCGTTCTGCACCGCGACCGAGGGGTGCCCGGTCAGGCTCGTCGCGCTCTGCACGCTGCTGCCCGAAAACGGCGCAACGAGAATGTCGAAGCCCTTGAGTGCCTGCGCAAAGTTTTGCATCAGCAGCATGCGCCGGCGCTGGATCTGCAGGTACTCGACCGCGGGATGCAGGCGCGCGATGCGCATCAGCATGTCCTCCGGTTCGTCGATGTCGGTGCGGAACAGCTCGATGTCGCCGTTGTGCACCAGCTCGTCGAACGCCGCCGCCTCGTCGACGAGCAGCATCTGCAGCGCGTCCATGTCGGAATGCTCGGGCAGTTCGATCGGCGTCAGCGCGACGCCGAGGTTGCGAAGCGTCTCGAGTGTCGCGCGATCGTTCGCCAGCCGCGCGAACTCGACGTCGCCGTCCGTCTCGCGTTCGAATGCCGACGCGAGATAAGCGACGTTCAGGTCTTCGACACCCCGGTTGCCGTCCCAGTTGAACGGCATGTCGACCACGGCAAGGTCCTGGTTGTCGGGCCCGGCAATCGCGTCGAAGACGATTGCGCAGTCCTCCGCCGAGCGGCACATCGGCCCGACCTTGTCGAGGCTCCAGCACACCGGCATCACGCCGTGCCGGCTGACCCGGCCGAACGTCGGGCGCAGCCCGGTGATGCCGCAGGTGCGCGACGGCCCGAGTATCGAACCGGTCGTGTCCGTGCCGATCGAGAAACCGACCAGCCCCGCCGCCGTCGCCGCGCCCGGTCCCGCAGACGAGCCGCCGGAACTTTCGTCCGGCTTCCACGGATTCCTGGTCTGGCCGCCGAACCAGGTGTCGCCGCGCGCGATCTCGCCGGTCGAAAGCTTCGCGATCAGGACGGCGCCGGCGTCGGCGAGTCGCCGGACGACGGTCGCATCCATGTCGATCACCTGGTCCCGGTAGGCGGCAAAGCCCCAGGTCGTGCGGTAGCCGCGCGTCGCGAGCAAGTCCTTCGCGCCCCACGGGATGCCGTGCAGCGGCCCGCGATAATTGCCGGCCGCGATTTCTTCGTCGGCGCGCGCGGCCTGTTCGAGCGCCAGCGGTTCGGTCAGCGTGATCACGCTTTTCAGCACCGGGTCGTAGCGACGGATCCGGTCGATGTACAGGCGCGTCAGCTCGGTGGATGTGACCTGCTGCGTTTCGATCAGCGTCGAAATCTTCGTCACCGGCCAGAACGCGACCTCGTCGAGATCGCGCGGTCGCGTAACCGCCTCTCGTGCGCCGGGACGAAACGGTTCGCGGCGCACGAAAAACGTCTGGCCCGGCACGGCCGGGTTGAAGTACAGCGGCGGCGGGACGTGCTGGTCGATGTCGAGTGCACGAATGGCCTCGAAGCTTTCGAGATTGGCGCGAATGCCGTCAAGCATCTGCTGCCGGTCCGCCTCGCTGAATTCGAGGCCGGCCAGCGCCGCAGCGTGCGCGATCATCTCGATCGTGATCTCGCGCTCACCGCCCTCGCTCCGTGCCCACAGCGCGCCCGGGAACAAAGTCGATCCGAGTCCCGCGCCGCCGCACCAGGCCAGAAACGAGCGGCGGCGAAGCGATACTGCGTTCGGTGTGTTCATCAGCGTCCTCCGGAGGCCAGGTACTGCCGTGCATTTGAACACAGGGCGCCGTGACCCGGCGTCCGCCTGACCGCTCTGCGGACCGCGACCCGGTAGGATTCCACGGGTCCAGGGACTATATTTACAGGCAGAAACCGATCCGCCGGGGAGCGCTGCATGGCCTACAAGCACATCGGCAAGGATTTCACGCCGCCGGACATTTTCGGCAAGGTCACCGGCCAGGCCCGCTATGCCGAGGACTTCCGCGTCGACGGCATGCTGTTCTGCAAGGTGCTCGGCAGCCCGATGCCGCACGCGCGCTTGAGACACATCGACGCAAGCGCGGCGCTCGCGATGGACGGTGTGCACGGGGTTCTGACGCCGGACGACGTGCCGCCGCCGGAAGACGCCGCGGAGGTTCTGCTGAGCGCCGAGCCGTCCTATGTCGGCGAGCCGATCGTCGCCGTCGCCGCCGAATCCGAGGAGCTTTGCGCGCTCGCGCTCGAAAAGATCCGCGTCGATCTCGAGCCGCTGCCGTTCGTCACCGATCCGCTCGACAGCCTGCGCCCGACGGGGCCGAACGCGCGCGAGGGCGGAAACACGGCGAGCCGCGGCATCCCGATGCAGGAAGTGAAGTGGAGTGACGCGGAGTTCGGCACCGGCGCGGACGAACTGCCGATGACCGGCAAGCCCATGGTCGACTGGTCCTACGGCGACGTCGAGGCGGGCTTCGACAAGGCAACGATCATTCTCGACGAGACCTTCGTCACCGCGGCCAATTCGCATCACAGCATGGAGCCGCGAAGCTCCATGTGCTACTGGGAGAACGGCAAGTGTTTCGTGCACGGCTCCTGCCAGAGCCAGTCGTTCGCGATTCCGCAGCTCGCCGGCATGCTCGGCATCGATCCCACGGACGTCGTCTTCATCGCCGAGTACTGTGGCGGCGGTTTCGGTTCGAAGGGCTCCGCCTACGCGGCGATGCTGATTCCCGCGTTCCTGTCGAAGAAAGTCGGCCGGCCGGTGCTGATGCGCGCATCGCGCGAGCAGGAATATTTCTGGGGTTCGGCGCGCGCCGGTTTCCAGGGCCGCATCCGGATGGGTTTCGACGACACAGGGCGCATCGTCGCGACCGATCTCTACATCGTGCAGCAAAACGGTCCGAAGACCGGCTTCCCCGATTACACTGCCGCCGCCGACGCGGTCTCGCTCGTCTACCAGCCGGAAGCGATGCGCTTTCGCGGCGTGCCGGTGCTGACGAACACGGTGCCGGCGGGCGCCCAGCGCGGTCCGGGCCAGAACCAGATTGCGATGGCGGTCGAGCCGCTGCTCGACAAGGCGGCTCGCGCACTGGAGATCGATCGCGTCGAGATCCGCCGCGTCAATGCGCCGGGCATGAACGCGACCTACAGCGACGAGCAGGGACCGATCACGAGTTCGTACCTGCGCGAGGCCTACGACATTGGCGCGCGCGAATTCGGCTGGGAAGAAAAAATCCAGCGCAGCGGCGAGCGCAACGGCTCGAAAGTGATCGGGGTCGGCACCGGGCAGGCCTACCATTCCGGCGGCTTCAACGGTTTCGACGGCCTCGTTCGCCTGACGCCAGACGGCCTCGTGCACATACACTCCGGGGTCGGCAACCTCGGCACCTATTCCTACGCGGGCACGTCGCGGGTCGTCGCGGAGGTGCTGCAGTGCGAGTGGGAGCAGTGCGTCATACATCGCGGCGACAGCCGCAAGCACCTGCCGTGGAACATCGGCCAGTTCGGCAGCAACACGTCATACACGATGACGCGTTCGAACCATGCGGCCGCCATGGACCTGAAGAACAAGATGCTCGAAATCGCCGCCATCGATTTCGGCGGCGATGCAGCGGATTACGACATTGACGGCCGGCGCGTCTACTCGAAAGCGGTGCCGGCTCGCGGCATGACGTACGCCGAAGTGGCGCAGCGCGCGATCGAGATCGGCGGCAAGTTTTCCGGCGAGGCGCTGCCGGAAGACGTCTTCTTCCTGACGAAAGCGTCCGCCACCGCCGTCGCCGGGTCCGGGCTCGTCGGCGTCGCGAAGGACAACTACGAAAAGAACGGCGTCGTGCCGGCGCTCGCGGTCGGGTACATGATGATCGAACTAGACACCGAGACCGGCCACGTAGAGATCCTCGACTATCACGCAACGGCGGATTGCGGCACCGTCATCCATCCGCTGGGTCTTGCAAACCAGATCCGCGGTGGTGGCGTGATGGGCATCGGGCTGGCACTGTTCGAGCGCATCGTCTACGACCGCCAGTACGGACTGCCAGCCAACACCGGGCTGTACCAGGCGAAACCGCCGTCCTATCTCGACGTGCCGCCGGTAACGCAGGTCGCCGCCGTCGACATGCCTGACCCGCAGAATCCGATCGGCGCCAAGGGCATTGGCGAACCGTTGATGGGCTGCGCGGCGGCGGCGCTCCTGTGCGCGATTTCCGACGCGCTGGGCGGCGTGTACTTCAATCGCACGCCGGTCGTGCCGGACATGATCATCAACGCCGTTGCGCGCCGGCCGCAATCGCACCAGACGCTAGAGGTGAACACGTTCTGATGCAGCGACGGTCCGTGTCGCAATGCTGAAAAACAAGACCGTCATCGTGACGGGTGCCGCTTCGGGCATCGGCGCGGCGTGCGTCAGCGAGCTGAAAAAGCACGGCGCCACGGTCATTGGCGTCGATCGCGTGCCGATCGGCGGCAAGGTCGACCGTCGCATCGAGGCCGACCTCACCGATCCGCGTTCCATCGTTGCGGCCGTACGGGACGTAGGGCCGGGCATCGACGGTCTGTGCAACGTCGCCGGCGTGCCGCCGACCGCGCCGCCGGAAGAGGTGCTGGCCGTGAACGCGCTCGGCCTGATGACCTTTACGAACGAGATGATCGAGCGCATGAACCCCGGCGCGTCCATCGTCAACGTCTCATCGCTGGCCGGTGCCGGCTGGAAGGGCAATATCGCCGCCGTCCGCGACTTCGTCGACCGCGCGACGTTCGACAACCTCGGCGAGATGGTGCAGAAGCACGGCGCCGTCGCCGCAAAGTCCTACGTGTTCTCCAAGGAGATCGTCTGCTACTGGACGATCAGGGAATCGCAGTATTTCATCGAGTGCGGCATGCGCATGAACAGCGTCTGCCCGGGGCCGGTCGAGACGCCGATACTGGACGATTTCATCGTTTCTTTCGGCGACCGCGCCGAGTCGCATATCGCACTGACGGAGCGCATGGGGCAGACCGGCGATATCGCGCCGGTCGTCGCGTTCCTGGTGTCGGATTCGAGCAACTGGATTCGCGGCGCCAACATCCCGGTCGACGGTGGCCTGCACGCGCACCTGCTCGAGCGATCCGGCGCGGCCGGCTGACCGCAGCGCGGGCCGGTCGTCACCCGCAGCGTCAGCTGCCGCCGGACGGCCCGGCGCAAACCTGATACCTTTAGCGCGCAACGATAAACGCGGCCAACGCGTCCCGACGGAGTACACCCGATGTCAGCACACCCGCAGGCGGTCAGCAGCGAGGCCCTCGTTCACGACGTCATCGACAACGGCGAGGTCAGTGCGCAGCAGCTGCTGGTCGTATTCCTGTGCCTGTTCTTCAACATGCTCGACGGCTTCGACATCACGGCAATGGCGGTCGTCGCGACGCCGGTCGCAGCAGAACTCGCGCTGACCCCGGACAGACTCGGCTGGAGTTTCGGATTCGCCCTCGCCGGCATGATGGCCGGCGCGATGTTTCTCGCGCCCGTTTCCGACATTATCGGCCGCCGCAAGCTGATCATCATCAGCATCACGCTGGTCGGTGTGTCGATCCTGTTCACCGCGAACGCGACGACGCTCGCCGAATTCATCGTGCTCCGCTTCATCTCCGGTCTCGGCGCCGGCGCGATGCTGGCCTGCCAGGCCACGCTGGCCGCGGAATACAGCCCGGACAAGTACCGGGCGCTGTCCGTCGCTGCGGTCACTTCCGGTTATCCGCTGGGGGCGATGATGACGTCGGTCGTTGCGGGTTTCATCATGCCGGAGTACGGCTGGCGCGGGATGTTCTGGTTCGGCGGCGCGCTGACGCTTTCCATGGGTCTCGTTGCCTGGCTCCTGATACCCGAGTCGCTCAAGTATCTCTTCGAACGACGGCCCCACGATGCGCTGGAGCGCGTCAACATGATCCTGCGCAAGCTGAAAAAAGACACGCTGCTCGTGATGCCGGACGTCGAGGTGGCGAAGCCGCAGCAGAAGGAGAGCGTCATCACGGTCATGCTGAAGCTCGTCGCACCCGAGCACCGGCGCGTGACCCTGACCCTGTGGACCGCGTTCTTCCTCTGTTTCTCAACGCTGTACTTCCTGATGAGCTGGATACCCAACCTGATGGACGCATCGGGTTACGAGCCGGCGGTAGGACGGCGCGCATTTTTCCTTTTCAATCTCGGCGGCGTCATCGGCATCTACCTGCTCGGTTTCCTGTCGACGAAATTCAAATTGACGAACCTGATCTTCGTCCTGTCCGGCACGTCCGCGATCGGCATGGTCGTGTTTGCATCCGCGCCGAACGAGCTTTCGTTGCTGATGTGGATCATATTCATCGTCGGCGTCCTGCAGCAGGGCGGGTTCACCGGGCTCTACGGTGCCGCGGCGAAGTCCTACCCGACGGAAATTCGCAGCACCGGCATCGGCTGGGCGATTGGTCTCGGGCGTTCGGGCGCCGTCATCGGCCCGATGGTCGCCGGCTACCTGATCGCTGCCGGGCTCGACATGTCGGCGAACTTTTACATCTTTGCGGTACCGATGGCCGTGGGCGGGCTGATCGCGTACCGGCTGCACATCCGTTAGCGGGAACAGGACGACATGGAACTGAAAGACAAGACGATCGTCATCACGGGCGGCGGTCGCGGCCTCGGCGCCGCGATGGGCACGCGGCTGGCGGCACAAGGCAGCCGGCTGGCGCTGGTGGATCTCGACGGGGACGCGCTCGCCGCAACGAAGAATGCCTGCCAGAGCGCCGGTGCCGGCGAGGTCCGCACCTACGAATGCAACGTTGCAAAAGAAGACGCGGTCGAGTCACTGTTCGATTCCATTGCAAAGGAATTCGGCGCACTGCACGGCCTCGTCAACAACGCCGGCATCACGCGCGATGCGCTGACGCTCAAGTACAAGGACGGCGAGTTCGTGTCGAAGATGACGATGGAACAGTGGCAGGCCGTCATCGACGTGAACCTCACCGGCGTATTCCTGTGCGGCCGCGAGGCGGCGAAGAAGATGATCGACCTCGAGTGCAGGGGCTGCATCATCAACATCTCGTCGATCTCTCGCTACGGCAACATGGGGCAGCTCAACTATTCTGCGTCGAAAGCCGGCGTCGCCGCGATGGCCGTGGTCTGGGCGAAGGAGTTCGCGCGCTACGGGCTGCGTGCAGCAGCGATCGCGCCGGGCTTCATCGGCACCGAGATGGTCATGGCGATGAAACCGGAGGCGCGCGAGAAGCTGACCGCGAACATTCCGCTCAGGCGCATCGGCGATCCTGACGAAATTGCGCAAACGGTGCAGTTCATTTTCGAGAACGACTACGTCAGCGGCCGCTGCTTCGACATCGACGGCGCGCTCCGGCTCTGATGATCGACCTCTACACCTGGACGACGCCGAACGGCCGCAAGGCCTCCATCATGCTCGAGGAGGTCGGCCTGGCGTACGAGGTGCACCCGATCGACATCACGAACGGCGAGCAGTTCGAGCCGGACTTCCTGAAGATCAGCCCGAACAACAAGATCCCCGCCATCGTCGACCGCGACGAAAACTTTTCCCTGATGGAGTCCGGCGCCATCCTGATTTACCTGGCCGAGAAGACGGGAACGCTGCTGCCCACGGCACGGTTCGAGCGCATGCGCGTTCTCGAATGGCTGATGTTCCAGATGGGCGGTCTCGGCCCGATGCTCGGTCAGGCGCATCATTTCGTGCATTTCAAACCCGACAAGTCGAAGTACGCGAGCGAGCGTTATGGCAAGGAAGCGAATCGCCTGTACGGCGTCATGGACAGGCGGCTCGAGAATTCGGCATACCTAGGCGGCAACGACTATTCCATTGCCGACATCGCCGCGTGGCCGTGGGTGTCGCGCTGGCAGTGGCAGGACGTGGACATGAACGACTATCCGGCGGTACGCCGCTGGTATCTGGACATCGCGGATCGCCCCGCGGTGCAGCGCGGTTACGACGTGCCGAAGAAAGTGTCGGACATTCCGCGCCCGACCGACTGAAGCCCGGGACATGAGCGACGAACTCGTCGAAGTGCAGAACATCATCGACGGCGAATGGCGCCCGGCAAGCGGCGGCCGCACCTACGATGTCGTCAATCCTGCGCATCCGGGTGAGGTCGTTGGCAAAGCCGCATTGGCAAACCGCGAGGACGCCCGGGCGGCGATCGAGGCCGCTCATCACGCATTTCCGGCCTGGTCAGCGCTGAGCTATGACGAACGTGCGGCGATGCTGACGGAGGCAATCGCGCCGCTCAACGAGGACCAGGAACGACTCGATGCGCTGGTGCGGCTGTTCACGCGCGAGCACGGCAAGATCCTTGCGGAGTCGGCCATCGAATTCTCCCGCTTCGGCGACCGCTTCCGCTGGCCGGTCGAGCAGGCGGCATGGCTGGCCGAAGAGCGGCAGTACAGGGCGCCGCCGCGGGACACGATCGTATTCCGCCAGCCGCGTGGCGTCGCCTCGCAGATCGTGCCGTGGAACTGGCCGATCTCGCTGCTCGGCGTGAAGATGCCGCCGGCCCTGATGACCGGCAACACGGTCGTCATCAAGATCGCCGAGCAGGCGCCGCTGGCACCGATGCAATTGCTGAAGGTGCTGGCCGACGGGCTGCCGCGCGGCGTCATCAACGTGATCGCGAGCCCGCCGTCCGAGCTCGGCGACGAGCTGATCAGCCATCCGCTGGTGCGCAAGATTAGCTTCACCGGCAGCATCAAGGCAGGCAAGCACATCATGAAAGTCGCGGCGGATACGCTGAAGGCGATCACGCTCGAACTCGGCGGCAACGATGCCGCGCTGGTGCTCGAGGACGCAGAACTCGGCGACGACGCCATCGACAGCTTCGTCAACGGCACCTACATGACCGCGGGACAGATCTGCATGGCGGTCAAGCGCATCTACGTGCACCGGTCCCGCTACGACGAATTCGTCGAGCGGTTCCGGGAGCGGCCGGACCGCATCGTCGTCGGCGACGGCCTCGACCCGACCGTGACGATGGGCCCGCTGAACAACGAGCGCCAGCTGAATGTCGTACGCGACCTGATCGACGATGCGCGCGATAGCGGCGCCACCGTGACCGAGCTCGGCCGGGCGCCCGACGAGAATACTTATCGGGAGGGCTACTTCCAGCGCCCCACCGTGGTCACAAATTGCGCGCCGGATGCGCGCATCGTGCGCGAGGAGCAGTTCGGCCCCGTCGTGCCGATCCTGCCTTTCGACGACGAGGACGAGGCGGTGCGGCTGGCGAACGACACGGAGTACGGTCTGTGCTCGTCGGTCTGGACGGCGGATCGCGACCGTGCACTAACGATCGCGCGCAGGCTCGAGGCGGGCTACACCTACATCAATGGTCACGGGCCCATGGCGCAGGACTATCGCGGCCCGTTCGGCGGCTTCAAGCAGAGTGGCGTGGGTCGTGTGCTGGGCTACGAGGGCTTGAACGAGTTCATGGAGCCGCACAGCGTCTCGGCTCCGCCGGGATGGTTCTTCTAGGCGCAGCGTCCGACCGCGCGTATGGATATCAATGCCTACGGCAAGTTCCTGATTGCCACCGCAGGACTTGCGACGATCGCCTATTTCCTGTGTTTGTCGGCGCTGTCGGCCGGTCGGCGGCTCCTCGCCTCGGTGCACGGCTGGGCTGCGCTGGCCATTCTGCCGGTCGCCGGGTTTTTCGGACCCGGCATGCTCGAGTTGCCCGCTGGCGTTGCGGTCACTGCGACGATCGCAGCTGGCGCCGTTGCGAGCACGTCCCTGTTTTACGCGCTCGCCATGACGCCGAAACGGTTCTGGTACCTGCACCTGCTGCTGGTCCCGGTCGCGCTGACCATCGCGGTTTCATTCGTACTGGCGATGTTCCTGCTGGGCGGGCACTGAAGCGGCCGCGATCCCCTGTCAGCTTGCGACCGATGCCGTCTGCTGTTCTGCGCCGCTCGCGGCCGGCCGGTTGGCGAGTTCGTACTCGATCCAGTTTTCGACGCCGCTGCAATAGCGGCTCGACGAAACGTTGATCTCGAATACCGGCGCGTAGGCTTTCAGTTTTTCGTAGCCTGCCGCCATCAGCTTCAGTACGTAGTCGGCGTCGATACCGATGCTCGGCCTGTAACGCTCTACCAGTGCGCCGACGACGATACGAATCTGCCGCGCGTCGCCGCTGCGGAAGGTGTCACAGAGCTCGTTTGCAAAGACCGCGCAGTCGCGGAGCTGCTCGTCCTCGTTGTTCGGGGCGAATACCTGGCCCGGCGGCATGCCGCGGATTGCATCGATAATCGGTTCGGGCAGGTTCCAGATTTTTGCGACCTCGGCGCCGAGTTCGGCAAAGCTGACACCGAGCACGCCGCGCGACGCCGCCGGTTTGCCCAGCTTTTTGCCGTCGAGCAGTTCCGCGATGTCGTCATGGGCATCGGGGAAGTAGTAGATCACGAGATTCTCGCCCAGGTTCTGGCACATGCCGCAGATGAACGCTTCCTCGGCAGATTTCAGCTCCGCGCGCTGCGCGAGGTGACGCGCGATCAGCCCGGCGAGGAAGGACTTCGTCATCGAGTCCTTGAGCTTGGCCGAGTCTCCCTTGAGATGGCCGAAGAGGGCCAGGCTGTTCGCCACCATGCGCACTTTCTCGACGCCTAAGAACACGACGGCCTCGGAGATGCTCGTCACCTCGTTGTTGCGCGCGCCGTAGAACGCCGAATTGACGAGCTTCAGCAATTTGCTGGTCAGCGCCATGTCGCGCAGGATCACGTTTGCCAGCTTGTCGGCGGATGCGACATTGTCGTCGCCCGTAAGGCGATTGATGTCGGAGAGCGTGCTCGAGATGGCGGGAAAATCCTGTTTCCGCTGCATGCGCGTCAGCAGGAACTCGATCGTGGAGTGTTTCGCCCCGGCGGCATCGAGCTTGTCCGACAACCCCGCCTCGTTGGCGAACAGGCGAAACGCCTCGTTCATCGTCGCGCAGTCGGCATAGCGCCCGTTCGGATCCTTCTCGAATGCGCCGGCGAGGAAGCGGCCGAACGCCTCGCCATGCGGCATCTGTTTCAGGGGCGCCAGGTCGACGCCGCCTTTGACGATCTGGTACTGGATATCCTCCAGCGTCATGCCGTCCATCGCGCGTTCGCCGGTGACGAGCTCGTAGAACGTGCTGCCGAGCGCGAAGACGTCCGTGTACTTGCCGAGCGTTTCGCCGAGGAAGTGTTCCGGCGCCATGTAGCGCAGGGTCCCTGTCACGTACTCGCCGATTTCCGGCACGTGGCCGGCGAACTGCGCCAGGCCGAAATCCATGATCCTCGGCACTTCGTTGTCGTCGAGCAGGATGTTGCGCGGCGACAGGTCGAGGTGCAGCACGTCCGCATCGTGCGCCGCCGCCATGCCGTCAAGAATGGCTGCGATCAGCGGAACCGCCGCCTCGACCGAGTACGGCCCGCAGGCTGCGAGCACTTCGGCGAAGGTGTTGCCCTCGACGTATTCGAAGACCAGGTAGATGCCCGCGTCACTTTCACCCGCGTCGTAGATTGGGACGATATTGCGGTGCTTGAGCTTGCTGGACGCGCGGGCCTCGAGCGGCGTGCCGTCGGCGCTGCGGTTCGCCAGGTCCTCGTCGCGGTTGAACAGAATCTTGACCGCGACGTAGCGATCGAGGGTTGGATCGCGAGCCAGGTAGACAGCACCCTGCGAGCCCTTGCCGAGGGATTCGATCACCTCGTAACGGCCTATCCTGTCGCTTACGTCGGCTGTCATGGAATTTCGTCGCTGTCGCACCGGCACCCGGGCTTCTTGCCCGTTACCCCGGTTAACGACCGCGACGGTCAAATCTTTAGGCAGGACAACAGGTCTGCGCCGAAAGTCAGGTCGCGCTACGAATTTTTCCGCCTGCTAAACAAGGAGCGCTGGCGGGCCGCTCGCTCAGCCGATGTCGATGAGCCCCAGGCCGTAGACGAACACGACGGCGATGAAGAGCGGCGCGATGATGCGTGCGAGCAGCAGCCACAGCTTGTACAGCGTACCGTCGCCGACGCCGAGTTCCTCGACCGACGTTTCCTTTGCCAGCCACCAGCCCGCGAACAGCGCGTACAGGACGCCGCCGATCGGCATCATGACGTTCGAAACCAGGTAGTCGATCAGGTCGAACGGCGTCTTGCCGGCGAAAGTCTCGTACATGCCGAGCAGGTGCACGTCGGACCAGCTCGAGAAGGACAGGACCGTGATGAGCCCGGTCAGGAACGTGCCGCCGCCAATCAGGCTCGCCGCCTTCGTGCGCGTCATGCCACGCATCTCGAGCAGACGTGCCGTCATCGTTTCCAGCATCGAGATCGACGAGGTCAGCGCGGCGAAAATCAGCATGACGAAAAACGCGGTGCCGACAATCGAACCGCCCGGCATCTGCGCGAACGCGGTCGACAAAGTGACGAAGATCAGGCCCGGGCCCTCGCCGGGATTGAGGTTGTTCGCGAACACGATCGGGAAAATGGCGAGCCCGGCCAGCAGTGCGACCAGCGTGTCGCCGAGCGATATCGTGATCGCGGAACGGAACAGGTTGACGTCCTTCGGCAGGTAGGCGGAATAGGTGAGCACCGCGCCGACGCCGACGTTCACGGAAAAGAACGCGTGCCCGGCTGCGGCGAGGACGACGACCGGCGGAAGTGTCGCCAGGTCGGCCGTGGACAGGAAGCCGATGGCCGCCGAAAAGTCGCCGACGCTCGCCGAGTTGATGCACAGGCCGATCAGTGTGACGAACAGCGCCGGCATCAGCACGCGCACGACCCGCTCGAGCCCTCCGCTGACACCGCGCGACACGATGAATACGGTGACCGCGGTGAACAGGAAATGCCACATCGTCATCGGTCGCGGATCGGCCAGGAAATTACCGAAGTCCTGCCCGACTTCGGCAGGCGACAGCCCGCTCATGGAGCCCGACGCCGCCTTGACCAGGTACGCCGCGGTCCAGCCGGCGATCACGCTGTAGAAACTCAGGACCAGGAACAGCGCGAACAGGCCCATCCAGCCGACGAACGACCACTTGCCGCTATTGCCGCGCTCGGTGGCCAGCACACGCAGCGCCGTCGGGGCGCTGCGCCGCGCGTGGCGGCCGATGATCATCTCGGCGAGCATGATCGGCGTCGCGATCAGAAGGATCGCCGTGATGTAGACCAGTACGAAGGCGCTGCCGCCGCTCGATCCCAGCGTGTACGGAAACTTCCAGATGTTGCCGAGGCCGACGGCAGCACCGATCGAGGCGAGCACGAAGGCCATGCGGCCGGACCAGGTTTCGGGCGAACTGGGATTGACCACGGCGAGTCTCTTGTTATTGGAATGCGCTAACTATAGGGAATCACGCATGCAAAAAAAACGGCCCACGCGAACGTGGGCCGTCAAGGCGATCGTCGAACGCGCAAAATCATGCGTTCAGGGGGGTGTCCGACGATCGGAGTGCAGGGCGTTTCAGTTCACGTTGCGCGCCGACAGGTACGCGAGGTTGTTGCGCGGCGCCGAAATCGACTTCGAAGCAGCGAGCGCGCTCTGAAAATCCCGTTGTGCGGCGTCGTACTCGCCGGTTGCGATTCGAAGCACGCCTCGATTCGACAGCGCCAGCGCTTCGAAGCGGGCAAGCTTCGCCTGGTCGACACTGTCGACGGCTTTCGCCAGCTTCGCCCTGACGAGTTCCAGCGCCGAGTCACAGGTCAGGCGTGCCTGTTCGAGCCGCTTCGTCTTCGTATAGGCGACGCAAAGATTGATCTCGTCGAAGATACGGTAGCGTACCGGCCGGTTCGGCGAAGTCAGCTTTTCGATCGCGGCATCGTAGGCGCCGTTCTTGATCGTACGGCCGAATGACGCCTGGTCGATGACGACCGACATCTCCAGCGGCGGATTCGTGTCGTGCGCCCACACTGCACCGGACATCAGGCAGGCTGCCACGATCAAAATTGAACGGAACCTGCCCGGACCGGCAGCGGTTTCGTGTACTTGCATGTTCATTTCCTTGTCTCCTCCCAAGCAACATCGACAATTCGTTGTCGCAATAAAACTCTAGGGGGGGGCGGCGCAACCGACAAACGAAAAAAACTGCACGGGGTCGTGAATAATTTTCATGCCGCTGCGGTCATGTTGTGTAACACCCACGCACGAAGCTCACTGACGATCTTCTTGCCTGCAACATCCCTGTCACATACGAAGTAGTAAGCATCGCCGGTGTCGACCACGTCGTCGGTCAACGGCACGAGACTGCCGGACTCGAACCATGCGCAGCTCATCGGCACGGGAACGAGGGCGGCGCCCATACCGCGCTCCGCCGCCCTTGCAACCGCGATCATCGAATCGAGCCGGAGGACGCTCGCCGGTTCGGGCAGGCGGACACCGGAGACGCGTTGCCACTCACGCCAGCCGTCCGCACGCGTGTCGTGCACGATGAGCGTGATTGCGTCGAGACCGCGGTTCTTGCCGACCTTCAGCCGTTCCTTCACTTCCGGCGCCACGGCCGCGACGAGCCGAAGCGGGATCAGCAGGTCGGACGACAGGTTCTTCGGCGGGCTGGCGAACAGGCGTATCGATACGTCGGCGTGTTCGGGATGCACGTCCCAGGTTTCGTCGCTGGTATCGATGCGAATGTCGAACTCCGGGTGTTCGTCGATGAACTCGCGAAGCTGCGGCACGAACAGTTCGCTCGCCAGGAACGGCTGCACGGATATACGCAGCGTGCCGCCGAGTTCGGCGTCGCGATGCTTCGCCACGATACTGTCGATGTCGTCGATGAGCGGATCGAGCTTGCGATAGAGCGAACGGCCAGTGTCATTCAGCTTGAGCGTGCCGTTTGCGCGCTCGAACAGGCGCTGCCCGAGTTCATCCTCGAGCGACTTGACCTGGTGGCTGACGGCGGACGCGGTGATGTGCAGGTGTTCCGCGGCCTTGCGAAAGTTCTGGTGCCGGGCAGCGACGCAAAAGGTTCGCAGCGCGCGGAGTGACGCGGGTCGGCGATGCGTGTTCATTTCGATTTCGGGGCATTTCCTGCCGGTTGTCCAGATCAGGTCGCGGTGCCGTCAATCGACACCTATCATTCCCGTTTGCAGGATTCGTACCAATTGCAGCCTGAGCAAGGCTGCTAATTTGTCCATAACAAACAATCACTTGGCAACGCAGGATTGCGGCCGGGAAAACGCCCGCCGCAACCTGCACCAGATCGATGCGAGCGACGGCCGTTCGTGCACCAAATGGCAGCGTAGTTCTCGGTCGCCCGACAATGGTTCCGTTTCGTTACAGCGGCGTGACAATCCGTCCGCGTCGAGTGGCTCAGTCGATGAAAATCGTCGCCGGGTGCTCCAGCATCTCCCTGATGCGCTGGATCATCGCGGCGGCATCGTA
>CALKYK010000516.1 GCA_938003715.1 uncultured Gammaproteobacteria bacterium | reverse complement strand
GCCCTGCACGGTCGCGAGGCTGAAGACCGGCACGCCGCCGCGGCTCGACGGCAGGACACTCGATTACTCGAAGATGGCCGAACAGCCCGGCGACACGCCGCTGCCGGTGTTTTCGTTTCTCGGCCGCCGCGCGGAACACCCGCGCCAGGTCAGCTGCCACATCACGCATACGTCGGAGGAGACGCACGACATCATACGCGGCTCGCTCGAGCGCTCGCCGATGTACTCGGGTGTCATCGAGGGCGTCGGGCCGCGTTACTGCCCGTCGATCGAGGACAAGGTCGTGCGTTTCGCCGAGCGCGCGTCGCACCAGGTATTCGTCGAGCCGGAAGGGCTCGACACCGAACTCGTGTATCCGAACGGCATCTCCACCAGCTTGCCGGCGGAGGTGCAGGAACGGTTCGTGCGCTCGATTCGCGGCTTCGAAAACGCGCGCATCACGCAGCCGGGTTACGCGATCGAATACGACTACTTCGATCCGCGCGAGCTTTCGCCGACGCTCGAAACGCGTTTTGTGCCCGGTCTTTACTTCGCCGGCCAGATCAACGGCACGACCGGCTACGAAGAGGCGGGCGCGCAGGGCCTGCTCGCCGGGCTGAACGCAGCGCGCGCGGCGCGGGGCCGGGAAGGCTGGTACCCGGGCCGCGACGAGGCCTACATCGGCGTGCTGGTCGACGACCTGGTCACGCGCGGCGTCAGCGAGCCTTACCGTATGTTCACGAGCCGCGCCGAGTTCCGGCTGCTGCTGCGCGAAGACAACGCGGACCTGCGCCTCACCCCGGCCGGGCGCGAGTTCGGGCTGGTCGACGACGAACGCTGGCGCACGTTCGAGTGCAGACGCGAAACGATAGAAGAGGAGCGCACGCGCCTCGAGCGCATCGTGGTGCGCCCGGAGACGCTGGACGACGCCGACCGCGACGTGCTGGCCGATCTGCGACGCGAAGCCCGCGCACTCGACCTCCTGCGTCGGCCGGAAATGACCTACCGCAAGGTGACTTCCCTGTCTCCGGTCGGCGCAGCCGCATTTGCGACCGCGATGGACGAGGAGCGGGCCGCCGAAGTCGAGCTGCAGCTCGAGGTGCAGGCGCGCTACGCCGGCTACATCGAGCGCCAGGGCCGCGAAATCGAGAAGCACGCGAAGCAGCAGAAGCTTCGCCTGCCGGACGACATCGTCTACGCGGACGTCAGCGGGCTGTCGACCGAGGCGCGCCAGCGTTTGGAAAAGGCGCGGCCGGCCACGCTTGGCCATGCCTCGCGCCTGGAGGGCGTGACGCCGTCGACGATCTCGCTGCTCCTTATCCACCTGAAAAAGCGCGAACTCAGGCGCTCCGCCTGATTCGCGAATTGCCAAACAACGTTAACCACGTCACCGCGGAATTTCCGCGCGGTCGCTACAGTCGGCCGTGAGTTGAGGATATGCGGCGCCATTCTGCGCCGGCCCGGCGGAAGACAGACATGAAGAAAAGCATTTTTGCCCTGCTGCTCCTGGCGTCGTCGTGGAATGCCGACGCCGACATTTTCAAGTGCGAGAACCCTGCGACCGGCGAGATCGAGTTCAGGGACGTGCCCTGCAGCAACCGGCAGGTCGAGGCAACGCTGCCCGACACGATTGCCCGCTCGCAGGCCGGTTCCCGGCAGGTGGAGGTGCGCGCGATCGAGGCGCTGGTCGACGAGGATCGCGACGACTTCC